>JANYFX010000076.1 GCA_025359585.1 Rhizobacter sp.
TGAAGCCGTAGGGGTAGAGCACGTTGCTCACGCCCATCGTGATGCCTTCGGAGCCGCGCTCGGTGAAGAGGTAGGTGCCGTAGACCTTCTTGCCGTCGATCGTGCGGGTGAAGAACTCGGCCACCTGCATGAACTCGGTCCAGGTCTTGGGTGGCGCCAGATCGCGGTTGTACTTCTTCTTGAACTCGGCCTGCAGCTCGGGCTTGGCGAACCAGTCCTTGCGGTAGGTCCAGCCGAGCGCGTCGCCCATCGCCGGCAGTGCCCAGTAGTTCGGCGTGCCTTTCGGCCACTCGGCATAACCCGTCACGGTAGCGGGTGCGAAGTCGCTGATCTTGATGCCTTCCTTGGCGAAGAAATCGTTGAGCTTGACGTAGTGGCCGCTCTCGGCCGAGCCACCGATCCACTGGCTGTCACCGATGATCAGGTCGCAGAGTTTGCCCTTCGAGTTCAGCTCGTTGAGCATGCGGTCGGCGAAGTTCGGCCAGGGCACGAACTCGAACTTCATCTTCACGCCGCTCTTGGCCGTGAAGTCTTTCGACAACTCGACCAATGCGTTCGCCGGGTCCCAGGCGGCCCAGCAGAGGGTGATGGTCTTGTCCTGCGCGCTCGCCGCGGTACTGGCCAGGCCGAGGACGCTCGCTGCGGCGAGGGCGAACACCCCCGGCAGCATCTTCGAGATCGATTTCATGAGGCTGTCTCCAACAGGTTTGGGTTTCAGGGGCATACCAGACCGCCGCTAGTGAAGGTTTTCGGCCGTCAGGATCTCGATGCGCGGCTGCACCACGTTGAGTGCTCCGCGGACGTTCTCGCACAGCGCGCGCAACACACGCGCCGCCGTCAACACGCAGTAATGGATGTCCTGGTGCAACACGTAGGACAAGCCGTTCGCACCGAGCAGGGCGCGGTGTTCTTCGGTGAAGTCGTGGGCCACGACACCCGCGTGCAGTGCAAGCCCGGCCGCAGCCAGCGCGCGCACCACGCCGGCGCTGCCGGAACCGACGTTGTAGATGCCGGCCACGCGCGCCGTGTCGGCCTCCAGCTGCAGCCAGCGCTGCAGCGATTCGCACGCGCCTTCGTCATCGGCTGGCAGGTCGGGCGTGCGTTGCAAACGCAGCTTCGGGAAACGCTCTTCGATGACCTGCGCGAAGCCGATGCGCCTTTCGATCTCGGCCGACAAACGTGTGGCCTGCGACGACAGCAGCAGCGTGTCGCGGCCCGCCGTGTTCGCCGCGCGGGCCAGCAGCAGACCGGCGGTGCGGCCGGCGGCGCGGTTGTCGGCGCCGATGCACGTCTCGCGCATCGAGCCAGCCACGTCGGAGAACAGCGTCACCACATGCACGCCGGCGCGCACCAGCTCGTTGATGGCGAGCTTGACGGGCGGCAGGTCGGGCGCGAGCAGGGCGATGCCTTCGCATTCGCCCACCTGTGCCAGCTCGGCGGCGAAGCGAGCCGGGTCGGTCGCGTCGATGCGGTGCGTGACCTCGGTGATGTGGGCGTGGCGAAAGTCGCCCGCGGCCTGCGCGATCTGTCGCTCGACGAGGCTCAGGAAGGGCGATTCGTCGGCCGGCAGCACGTAGGCGAAGCGGAAGTTCTCGCCGCGCCGCGGCCGGCCGGGCTGCTGCGGCGCGCCATGCTCGGCCACCACCTGCATCACCCGCTGCACCGTCTCGGCATTCACGCCGGGCCGGCGGTTCAGCACCCGGTCGACCGTGGCCGTGCCCACGCCGGCGAGGCGGGCAATGTCGGCGATGGTCGGTGCGGTGGGCATGGGTCGGTCGGGTCTGATGCCGTCAATTTAATAAAATCAATAATTAAATCAATCAGGGTTTGGCCGGGGTGCGGGGCCGCGTGGATTTCTGCGCTCGCCGCGCCACCAACAGGGAAACCCGCGCCGAACTACAGTCGCGGCGCGTCTGGTCGCGAGTGCGCCGGTCGTGCGTCGTTTCGGCGCCTTGTGCCCCTCTTGCCGAAAGCCAGCCCGTGAAAAAACTGCTCGCCATCTCCCTCGCGCTGAGCTGCGCGCTCGCGTTCGCGCAGACGCCCTCGCAGCGGCTGCGCGGCACCGTCAAATCGCTCGATGCCGGCACGCTCGTGCTCGTCGAGCGCAGTGGCGAAACGCTGACGCTGGTGCTGGCCGACAACTTCAGCGTCAACGAGGTCGTGCCGATCGAGCTGGCCGCGATCCAGAGCGGCAGCTACATCGGCACCGCCGCGCTGCCCGGCGCCGACGGCACGCTGCGAGCGCTCGAAGTGCTCGTGTTCCCCGAGGCCGCACGCGGCACTGGCGAAGGCCATTCGGCGTGGGACCTGCAACCCGGCAGCACGATGACCAACGCGACCGTGGCGGAGCTGGCCGCCACACCGCAGGGCCGCAGCCTGAAGCTGCGCTACAAGGACGGCGAGAAGACCGTGATCGTCCCCGACAACGTGCCGGTCGTGACCTTCAAGCCGGGCGATCGGTCGCTGCTGGTGCCGGGTGCCAAGGTGCTGGTGACGGCGCAGTTGCGCGACGGCAAACCGACGGCGCTGCGGGCGCTGGCGGGGCGCGACGGGTTCGTGCCGCCGATGTGATGGCGGGCCGCGCTACTTGCTCCAGTTGTC
Source organism: Rhizobacter sp. (assembly GCA_025359585.1). Classification (GTDB taxonomy): domain Bacteria; phylum Pseudomonadota; class Gammaproteobacteria; order Burkholderiales; family Burkholderiaceae_C; genus LMDS01. The sequence continues at coordinate 2,602 of JANYFX010000076.1, forward strand.
CTTCAGGCCCGCGATCCGGTTGATCACCGGGTTGCTCGCTGTGTGATCCACGCGGTCGGCCACGAAGTAGCCGTGGCGCTCGAACTGGAACTTGTCGTCGGGCTTGGCATTCGCCAGTGACGGTTCGAGATAGCCGCGCACGACCTTCTTGCTGCTCGGGTTCAGGCTGGCCTTGAAGTCCTTGCCGCCCGCATCGGGCTGCGCTTCGGTGAACAGCCGGTCGTAGAGGCGCAGCTCGGCCGGCAGCGCGTCGTGCACGCCGACCCATGTGATCGTGCCCTTGACCTTCACCGCGTCGGCCCCGGGCGTGCCGCTCTTGGTGTCGGGCACCACGCTCGCGAGCACGGCGGTGATGTTGCCTGCCGCGTCCTTTTCGCAGCCGGTGCACTCGATCACCATGCCGTATTTGAGCCGCACCTTGTTGCCGGGGAAGAGGCGGAAGAAGCCTTTTGCCGGCACCTCGGCGAAGTCGTCGCGTTCGATCCAGACCTCGTTACCGAGCCCGAATTCGCGTTGCCCGAGTTCCGGCTGCTGCGGGTGAAACGGCGCGTGGCAAGGCTCGCGGAAATCGGCATTGCCGAACAGCTCGGCCCAGTTCGTCAGCTTCAGCTTGATCGGGTCTAGCACCGCCATCGCGCGCGGCGCCTTGGTCTCCAGGTCTTCGCGCAAGGCGATGTCGAGGCTCGCGTAGTCGGTCCAGCCGCCGGCCTTGCTGGTGCCGGCGCGTTCGCACATCAGGCGCACCGCTTCGGGTGTGTAGCCACGCCGGCGCAGGCCCACGATGGTGGGCATGCGCGGGTCGTCCCAACCGTCGACGATGTGTTCGTCCACGAGCTGGCGCAGCTTGCGCTTGCTGGTGATCACGTAGGTCACGTTCAGGCGCGCGAACTCGTACTGGTGCGGCCGCGGTTGCGCCAGCAGGCCGAGCGTGCAGAGCGTGTCGAGCAGCCAGTCGTACCAGGGCCGCTGGTCTTCGAACTCGAGCGTGCAGATGCTGTGCGTGATGCCTTCGAGCGCGTCTTCGATCGGGTGCGCGTAGGCGTACATCGGGTAGATGCACCAGGCGTTGCCGGTGTTGTGGTGCTCGGCGTGTTTGATGCGGTACAGCGCCGGGTCGCGCAGGTTGATGTTGGGGCTGGCCATGTCGAGCTTGGCGCGCAGCACCGCGGCGCCGTCGGGCAGCTCGCCGGCGCGCATCGCGCGAAAGCGCGCCAGGTTCTCGGCCGGCGTGCGGCTGCGGTACGGGCTGTCCGTGCCTTTGGTGCCGAAGTCGCCGCGCATCAGGCGCATTTCGTCGGCGCTCTGTTCGTCAACGTAGGCGTGGCCGGCGTTGATCAAG
>JANYFX010000483.1 GCA_025359585.1 Rhizobacter sp.
GGCCGGCCTGAGCATCGCCTACCACCCGAAGCCCGCCGTGCGCGAGCAGGCCATGGTCGCGATCATGGCCGGCGGCATGGACCGCGCGCTCGAACTCTTCAGCGACTGACGCGGCGGCTCGCGGCCGGCGCGGTGCCGGCAGCCGTGCCATCACGCAAGGCTTCGAGCTTCACCGACACACGGCGCATCACGTCGGCCACCATCGCGAGCTCGGCTTCCGACGCGTCGTCGACCATCGCGGTCACCAGCTCGGCCTGGACCTTCAGCGTCTTCGCTGCCAGCGCCTGACCGGCCGGCGTGAGGAACAGGCGCCTGACCCGCGCGTCTTTCGCATCGGCCTCGCGCACGACCAGGGCCTTGCCTTCCATCTGCGTGAGCAGCATGCTGACGCCGCTCTTCGCGACGAAGCAGCGCGCGGCCAGCGCCTGCTGCGTGATGCCAGGCACCGTGGCCAGGTTCGCCAGCACCTCGTGCTCGCCGACGCGCAGCCCGAGCTCCGCCAGGCGCGCCGTCATCACCGCATCGCACAGGTTGTAGGCGCGCACCACGGCCAGCCAGGTCTGGGTGCCGTGGGGCGACGAAGGGGTTCGGGATGCGGTGCGGGCGGCCATGGCATTTGGTTCAACATTGAACTATACTGTTCAAACTTGAACCAGTTTATCACCCCATGAACCTTTACCTTCGTTTGTTGTGGACCTTGTTCCGCTGCTGGCGCGCGCCGCGCCTGGCACCCGGCGACACGCTGACCCGCACGCTGCGGGTGTTGCCGAACGACCTGGACATCAACGGCCACATGAACAACGGACGCTATCTGACGATCATCGACCTGATGCTGGTCGAATACTTCGTGCGCTCCGGCTTCGCGGCGATCATGCTGCAACGCGGTTGGCGCCCGATGGCCGGCGGCTCGTTCATCACTTACCGGCGCGGTTTGATGCCGCTGCAGACCTACACGCTGCGCTTCCGGCTCGATGCGAGCGACACGCACTGGAACTTCATGCGCTTCGAGTTTCTGAGCGGCGATCGGGTCTGCGCTGCGGGTTACATGAAGGGCGCGGCGGTGGCCCGCACCGGCCTCGTGCCGAACGCCGTGTCTTACGCTGCGATGGGCCTGGCGGTGCCGCAAGCCGCACTGCCCGCGCCAGTGCGCGACTGGCTGGCGGCGGAACACGGCGTCATCGGCGCGGCCTGGTGAGACGCAGGTCGAAGGAGAAACCCATGCCCGCCGAACCTCGCTCGTGCTTGGCGCATCGGTGTTCGGTGCGCTCGGCACGGCGCATCTCGCCCGCACCTTCTTCAGCGGCAGCCTACTTGGGCTTGGTGGCCTGCAATCGATCGAGCATGTCGGGCACCAGCCGTTCGGCGAACCCCGCAGCGAAGCCCCAGACCAGCATCTTGGCAAAGTCGGACGAGCGTTTCGGCAGCAGCGCGCAGAAGTATTCGTAGAGCGAAAAGCCGCAGCACGTGCGCCCTTCGACCGAAGCAACGAACTGCGGGGCCGCGTTGCCGATCGCGTCGTTGAGTCCGGCGGCGAACATCAGATACAAGACCATCGCAAAAACGGCTCCGAGCCCGGCCGAAAGCGCCACGCCGACATTGCCCTGGTCGAGCGCCATCGACTTGATGAGCGGGTCGCTGGCCGACACAGGCTCGTCGGCGACCGGCTGAATTCGCCGAATCGTGCTTGTGACCGCGCCCAGCAGACCGGCGTACATCACGTAGGCAATCATCTCCAGCGGCGTGAGGTGGCTCAGCAAAGTGCCGACACCCCCCGAGCGGATCGACAACGCGCCGGTCATCAGCAGCACGAACACGAGCCCTGCCAGCACGGCGATCAGCAACTCGCCTTTCAAGCGGCGCAGAGCGCGCTCTTTGCGGTCGGCGTTGACGTACCACCAGTGCAGGCCCGACATCAGGTCTTCGACATCGGCACGAACCCGGGCGACCTCTTCGCCCTCGATGTTTTTCAGCTCCGGGGGCCGCGACTCGATGTACTTCTGCAGCATCTCCTTGGAGATGAGCGCGGTGTACGACGCCCGCACGCTCCAGGCCTTGGTCTTGATCCGCTCGTCGGTGAGCAAGCGGGTCTGCAGTGCTTCGAGTTCAAACACACGAACCAATGAAACCTCGGTGCTGGAGCGCAACTCTTCAGCGATCTGCCCCCGCATGGCGGCAGCGCGCCTGAAGCGCTCGGGGCGCAATGGATCGTCGCCATAGCTCTCGGGGATCGTGGCGGCTTCGGCCGTGATCAGCTCGAAGTAGTCTTTCGCAACCGGCACACGCGGCTTCAAACTCAAAGGGCCCATCAACGCTCCCCTTCGGCCGAACAGGCCGTTGTCGCATGGAGCGTAGACAACAAGCCGGCCGGCCGCACCCTCAAGCCGGATGAGCCTTCAGGCCTGTCAGGCAGCCGCCTTGCCGAGCGTCACGACGATGCCGTCGGCATCGGCATACAACCAGTCGCCCGGCCGCACCCACACACCCTGCAGCTGCACCGGCACGTCGCGCTGGCCTTCGTTGCGCTTCTCGGTCGGCAGCGGCATCAACGCGAGCGCGCGGATGCCGACATCGCAGGCGGCCAGCTCGGCCGCATCGCGTACAGAGCCGTCGACCACCACGCCAGCCCAGCCGTTTTTCGCGGCCGCTGCACCGAGGTTGCCGCCGACCAGCGCGCGCCGCAGCGAGCCGCCGCCATCGACGACGAGCACGCGGCCGAGGCCGGGTGAGTCGACCGCAGCCTTGACGAGCGAGTTGTCTTCGAAGCACTTCAGCGTGCTCACCGGCCCGCTGAACTTGAGGCGGCCGCCGTAGTCATGGAACACCGGCGGCAGCACGCGAAAGGCGCCGTCGGTGTCGTTCTTGTGTGCGTCGCACAGGTCGCAGGTGGCAAAGTCTTGGGCGCTGGTACTCATGCGGTCGTCACTTTCCGGATCGGCGGTTTCACGTCTTCGCGGCGCGGCGGCAGCATCGGCTGGTGCTCGCGCGCGGGCTTCAGGATGATCGAGGTGGCGGTCTCGGTCAGCAGACAGAACTTGCTCACCACCGCATCGAGGTGGCTCACGTCGATCACGGCGATCTCGAGCACCCAGCTGTCTTCGCCGGTCACGTTGTAGGCGTTGATGCACTCGGGCGTCTGCGAGATCAGCTTCGTGATGCGCGCGTAATCGCAGCGGCCGATGCGGATCACGGCGCGGATGCCATAGCCGAGCTTGCCCAGATCCACCGTGGCGCGGTAACCGCTGATGACGCCGGCCGCTTCGAGCTTGCGCACGCGCTCGGTCACGGCGGGCTGGCTCAGGTGCACACGCCGGCCGAGCTCGGCCATCGTCAGGCGTGCGTCGGCCTGAAGCTCGGCGAGGATGCGGGTGTCGTGCTGGTCGAGCTCGGCGCTCAAGGTCGTGGCCATGGTTTTCCTTTGAATCAACGGCAACGCCCGCTCAAAAGAGTGAAGCACACATGGATTCGAGAGTGATGCTTTCATACGATACAAGCCACTGTCAACCCTTGTGCGCCCCATGAGATCGATCACCTCGCCCGCCGCTTCAGCACCCGCCGCGGCCCGCTTGTCGCCGCTGCTGCTGATGTGCCTGGCGGCCACCTGGCTGGTCTGGGGCTCGACCTACCTCGCGATCAAGTTCGCGCTCGTCAGCTTTCCGCCGTTCTTTCAGATGGGCACACGCTTCGTGTTCGCCGGCGCCCTGCTGATGGCCTGGACGCGCTGGCGCGGCGCGCCGTGGCCCGACCGCGCGCAGTGGCGCCACGCGCTTCTCGTCGGCACGCTGATGCTGGGCGGCGGCATGGGCGGCACGGCGTATGCCGAAGTGAGCGTGGGTTCGGGCCTGGTCGTGGCCTTCATCGCCGTCAGCCCGCTGATGATCGCGGCGCTGAACAGGCTCTGGGGCGTGGTGCCGAGCCGGCTCGAAATCGCCGGCATTCTGGTCGGTCTGGCGGGGGTGTTGATGCTGACGCAGGGCGCCGGCTTTCAGGCCTCGCCGGCCGGGCTGGCCGCGATCATGATCGCCTGCAGCGCGTGGTCGCTCGGCAGCGTGCTGAGCCAGCGTGTCTGGCCGCTGGCGCCGGGCGCCACCGGCTTTGCCAGCGAAATGATCTGCGGCGGCCTGGTGTTGCTGTTGATGTCGGCGCTGGCCGGCGAAACGCCGGTCTGGCCGCCTCAGCCGCTGGCGTTCGCGGCGTGGTTCTACCTCGTGGTGTTCGGCTCGCTGATCGCATTCAATGCCTACATGCAGTTGCTGGCGCACGCGCCGGCCGCGGTGGCGTCGAGCTACTCCTTCGTCAACCCGGTGATCGCGATGCTGCTCGGCGTGGGCGTCGCGGGCGAATCGGTCACACCAGCCGAGTGGTCGGCGGCGGCGGTGGTGCTGGCCGGCGTTCTGCTGCTGCTGTGGAAGCGGGCGCGCTGAGCGCTTCGAGCCGGTAGCCCACAGCGTAGATCGCGGCGAGGCGAAAGCCGTTGTGCGGCCTCAACACGAGCTTGGTGCGCACGCGTGACACGTGGGTGTCGAGCGAACGCGAGTCCACCGCGGCGGCATGGCCCCACACCGCCTGCAACAAGTGTTCGCGCGAGAGCAGACGGCCCAGGTTCTGGAACAGGAACAACGCGAGATCGAACTCTTTCTGCTTGAGCTCGACCGCCACCTCGCCGATCAGCACGCGCCGTGTCGCAGGCTCGAGGGTGTAGCGCCCGAACACCAGATCGGCCTCGTGGTGGCGGTGGTAAGAGCGCCGCAGCAAGGCGTTGATGCGGGCGCCGAGCTCGTCGGTGCGCACCGGCCTGACCATGAAGTCGTCGGCGCCCGCAGCCAGCCCCTCGATCACGTCGGCCTCGCTGCGCGCTTCGGTGATGAAGAGCACCGGCACACGCTCCTTGAGCTGCACACGCGCCCAGCGCAGCACTTCGACGCCGCTGAAGTCGGGCATCAGCCAGTCGATCAGCAGCAGATCGAAACTCTCGCGCCGCAGCGCGCGCAGCAGCGCGACGCTGCTCTCGAAGGGCTGGCACTCGTGACCGAGCGCCAGCAGCGCCGCGTGGCTGATCTTGTGTTGGGTGCTGTCGTCATGCAGAGCGGCCACGCGCATCGAATACTTTCCGCCAGGCGCCGGTGGCTTCGAATCGAAGCACCGAAACCTGGCCCATCCATGACAGCCGGGGCCGCGCCGGCAGGCACCTCTTGCGGCCTTGCTGGGCGCGATGGTCTCGCGGCGCAGGCCGAGGCCCGGCCGCGACGAAGAGGCCTTCGTGCATAGCCGGCACAAACTCGGGCGCCTGTGGGGCGCGTGCAACTGCGGTGCCAAAGATGTCGGCCGACTCGAAAGCCGGCCGAAGCACTCGATGCCGTGGTTCAGCGCCGTGCGCTGTTGCGAATGGCCGTCAGCGTGGCACGCGAAGTGCTCACGTCGGCGTCGAGCTTCACGTGGATCAGCGTCGGCTTGTCGGCGGCCAATGCGGCTGTGAAGGCGGGCTCGAACTGCGCCGTGCTGTCCACACGCTCGGCGCGCCAGCCGTAGGCCAGCGCGAGCGCGGCGAAGTCGGGGTTGAACAGGTCGCTGCCGCTCACGCGCCCGGGGTACTCGCGCTCCTGGTGCATGCGGATCGTGCCGTAGGTGCCGTTGTCGACCACGATGCTGATCAGCTTGCCAGAGCCGGTACCGGCACCGTAGCCGGTGGCCGTGGCGAGTTCCTGCCCCGTCATCAGGAAGTCGCCGTCGCCGGCAATGTTGATCACGGTGCGCTGCGGTTGCAGCAGCGCGGCGGCGATGGCGGCGGGCACGCCGTAACCCATTGCGCCCGAGGTCGGTGCGAGC
>JANYFX010000090.1 GCA_025359585.1 Rhizobacter sp.
GGAGGGTTTCCAGATGCCGACCTTTGACGGATTCCTGCAGCGCAAGCTCGACGCACTGACCGTGCCGATGGCGGTCGTGCTGCCCGGCGGCAGCCGCGTCGGTGCGAACGGCAGCGCGGCGATCACGCTGCGCCTGGGCACCATGTCGCCACTCGCCCACCTGGCCTCGGGCGATGTCGGCAAGGTCGCTGAAGACTACGTCGAAGGCCGGCTCGATTTCGCCGGCAGCGTGCGCGACCTGGCGATGATCGCCACGCAAATGGTCGGCGACGACCCGACCCGCTGCGGCGCCGGCGCGGTGCTGATGGAGTGGTGGCACAGCGTGCTCGCCCACGCTCGCTCGCGCGCGCGCCACGAACCGCATTCCGACGCGGCGCAAGTGCAGTTCCACTACGACGTGTCGGACGACTTCTACGCGCTCTGGCTCGACCCGCGGCGGCTCTATTCCTGCGCTTACTTTCGCGATGCGGCGATGACGCTGGCCCAGGCGCAGGAGGCCAAGCTCGACCACATCTGCCGCAAGCTGATGCTCAAACCCGGCGAGCGCTTTCTCGACGTCGGCGCCGGTTGGGGTGGCCTGTTGTTGTGGGCGGCCGAACACTACGGCGTGGTCTCCCACGGCATCACGCTCAGCCGCAACCAGCATGCGCATGTGAACAGGCTGATCGAAGAGCGCGGCCTGGCCGGGCGCGTGACGATGGAGCTGCGCGACTACCGCGAGCTGCCCGAGAACGATCCCTTCGACAAGATCGCCTCGGTCGGCATGTTCGAACACGTCGGCCGTGCGCGGCTGCCGGAGTACTTCGCCAAGATGCACCGTTTGCTCACGCCCGGCGGTCTGCTGATGAACCACGGCATCACGGCCGGCGGCACGCGCAACCACCAGCTCGGCGCCGGGATCGGCGACTTCATCGAACGCTACATCTTTCCCGGCGGCGAGCTGCTGCACGTGTCGAAGGTGACCGAGGTGATGAGCGACGCCGGCCTCGAGCCGCTCGATCTTGAAAACCTGCGCCCGCACTACGCGCGCACGCTGTGGGCCTGGAGCGACGCGCTCGAAGCGCAACTCGACGAGGCGCGCGAGCTCACGCGCGAGAGCGTGGTGCGCGCCTACCGCGTTTACCTGGCGGGCAGCGCGATGAGCTTCGAGAAGGGCTGGTTGTGCCTGTTCCAGATGCTGGCATCGAAGCCGAGCGGCGAGCTCGGCGACGGCCCGATGCGCGGCGCACAATCGCAGTTCCCTTTCAACCGCGGCTACATGTACGCGCCCGACCGATGATCTACAAGTTCAAATCCAAAGCCGCCGGCGACGTGATCATGATGGGCCCGGCCGGCGATGACGTGCTGCGCCTGATCGGCAAGGCGGCAGCCGCGCAAGGCATCATCGAAGTGGCCGGCATGGCGGCCGCCATCGCGGTGCTGGAGCAGGCCGTGGCTGCCGACGAAAGCGCGCGTGCCGAAGCCGAAAGCGCGGCCAAGGCCGAAGGCAAGAAGGTGGCGCCGCGCGAAGGTGTCACGCTGCGCCAGCGCGCCTGGCCGCTGGTCGAGATGATGAAACGTTCGATGAGCGAAAGCGCCGAGATCGTCTGGGGCGTTTGAAGGGATACAGGACATGAAACTCTGGAGCGACAGCTGGGTCAACGGCGAGCGCATTCCGCTGCGCTTCGCGGCGGGCAAGCCCGACGTGGCGAGCGGCGTCAGCTTCTCCGACAACCTGAGCCCGCACCTGGCCTGGAGCGAGGTGCCGGCCGGCACCAAATCGTTCGCGCTGATCTGCCACGATTTCGATGTGCCGAGCCGCAGTGACGACGTGAACCAGAGCGACCGCGAAGTGCCGGCCGACCTGGCGCGCGTCGACTTCTTCCACTGGGTCATGGTCGACATGCCCGGCACGCTCGGCGAGTTGAAGGAAGGCGCGTTCAGCCGCGGCTTCACGGCCCACGGCAAACCCGGCCCGGCAGTGGCGGCACTCGTCGGCGCACGCCACGGCTTGAACGACTACACCGGCTGGTTCGCCGGCAACGCCGGCAACGCCGACATGGCCGGTGACTACTTCGGTTACGACGGCCCGTTCCCGCCGTTCAACGATTCATTTATCCACCACTACGTGTTCACCGTCTATGCCTTGTCGGTTGCGCGTGCGCCAGTCGAAGGCCACTTCACCGGGCCGCAAGTGCGGCAGGCGATCTACACGCACGTGCTGGCCGAGGCCACACACTCGGGCACCTACACCTTGAACAAGCGGCTGCTCTGACATGCACGAGGCGAATCAAGACGACGCGGCACAGCAGGTCACTCGCGTGCTCGCCGTCCGCCACGGCGAGACGGCATGGAACGTCGACACCCGCATCCAGGGCCAGCTCGACATTCCGCTCAACGAGACCGGCCGCTGGCAAGCGCACCGGCTCGCGCTGGCTGTCGCCGAAGAAGGCATCAGCGCGGTCTATTCGAGCGACCTGCTGCGGGCGTTCGAGACGGCGCAATCGGTCGCTCGCGGCTGCGGCCAGCCCATCAACACCGACACCGGCTTGCGCGAGCGCGGCTTCGGCGTGTTCGAAGGAATGACCTTTCGCGAGATCGAACAACGCTGGCCCGAGCAGAGCGAACGCTGGCGCAAGCGCGACCCCGAATTCGGCCCCGAAGGTGGGGAAGTGCTGCGTGACTTCTTCGACCGCTGCGTGGCCACGGCGACCAGGCTGGCGGCTGCGCACCCCGGCGAGACGATCGCGCTTGTCGCCCACGGCGGCGTGATGGACAGCCTGTACCGCGCCGCCTCGCGCGTCGCGCTCGACGCACCGCGCTCGTGGCAGCTCGGCAATGCGAGCATCAACCGGCTGCTCTACACACCACAGGGTTTCACGCTGGTCGGCTGGAGCGACACCTACCATCTCGAAGACAGCTCGCTCGACGAGTCGACCGATGGTGAAACCAAAGTGGAGCGGGCGGCATGACGCGGCCTGCCGCGGCAGTGGGGGCGTCGGTCGACGACATCGACACCCCCGCGCTCGTGATCGACCTCGATGCGATGCAGCGCAACCTCGCGACCATGGCCGCGTTCGCGCGTGAACACAAGCTGAAGCTTCGGCCGCACGCCAAGATGCACAAGAGTGCGGCCATCGCGAAGCTGCAGGTCGCGGCCGGTGCCGTCGGCGTGTGCGTGCAGAAGTTGAGTGAAGCTGAAGCGCTCGCCGACGCGGGCGTGAGCGACATCTACATCAGCAACGAAGTGATCGCGCCGCACAAGCTGGCGCGGCTGGCGCAACTGGCCAGGCGCATCACGCTGGCGGTGGCCGTCGACTCCACGCTCGGTGTCGATCGCCTCGCCGAGGCGCTGAAAGCGGCCGGCAGCAGCGTCGACGTGTTCGTCGAGATCGACGTGGGGCAGGGCCGCTGCGGCGTGGCGCCCGCAGCAGCCGGCGCGCTCGCGCACCAGGTCGTCTCGCACGGCCTGCGCTTCGCCGGCTTGCAGGCCTACAACGGCCGCGCACAGCACCTGCGTGGCGCCGACGAACGCGAAGCGGCCGTGCGCCACACGGTCGCACTCGTGCGCGCGGCGCAGGCCAGCATCACGGCTTCAGGCATGGTGTGCCCGCTCGTCACCGGCGCGGGGTCGGGCACCTTCGCGTTCGATGCCGCGACTGGCGTCTATGGCGAGCTGCAAGCCGGCAGTTACCTCTTCATGGACCGCGACTACGCCGACAATCAAACCAGCGCGCGTGCGCCGCAGTTCGAGCATGCCTTGTTCGTCAAGTCGCAGGTGATGAGCCGCAGCACCTCGCACGCCGTGGTCGATGCCGGCCACAAGTCGCACGCCATCGACTCCGGCCTGCCGCGCGTGTGGCAGCACGAGCTCGAGTACAGCAACGGCGGCGACGAGCACGGCATATTGCGGCCGAACGCCACCGCCACGCTGGCCGAACTGCCCAGGCTCGGCGACACCGTCTGGCTCGTGCCTGGCCACTGCGACCCGACCGTCAATCTGCACGATCACTTCGTCGTCGTGCGCGGTGGCCTGGCGAGCGGCGTGGTCGAGGCGATCTGGCCGATCGACAGCCGCGGCTGTCTCGTCTGACGGACCAGGATTGCGCATGACCGGCCCGCAAATCATCGTTCTGGCGACGCCGGTGTTCCTGCTGCTGATCGGCATCGAATACCTCGTCGGCCGCCGACGCAACAAGAACACCTACCGCCTCAACGATGCGATGAACAGCATCGGGCTGGGCATCATGAGCCAGCTGATCGGCGTGTTCGTCACCTTGCTGACGATCGGCATCTACACGCTCGAGTTCACGCAGCTCTCGTTCTGGAAACTGCCGGCCGACTCGGTGTGGGTCTGGGTCGCCGGTCTCGTGGCTTACGACTTCTGCTATTACTGGAAGCACCGCGCCGGCCACACCGTGGCATTGATCTGGGCTTCGCACGTGGTGCACCACCAGAGCGAGGACTACAACCTCTCGACCGCGCTGCGCCAGCCCAGCAGCGGCTGGCTCGGCGACTGGCTGTTCTACCTGCCGATGGCGCTGCTCGGTTTCCCGCCGCTGGTGTTCGCGGTGGTCGCGCTGGTCGACCTGCTGTACCAGTACTGGGTCCACACCCAACAGATCGGCAAGCTCGGCTGGTTCGACCGCTGGTTCTGCGCGCCCAGCAACCACCGTGTGCACCACGCCGTGAACGACAAGTACCTCGACCGCAATTACGGCGGCATCTTCATCGTCTGGGACCGCCTGTTCGGCAGCTTCCAGCAAGAAGACGACGCCGTGCCCTGCGTCTACGGCACGCGCGGCCCGCTGCGCAGCTGGAACCCGGTGTGGGCCAACCTGCACAACTACGCCGACCTGGCGCGCGACTCGTGGCGTGCGACAAGCTGGGGCGACAAGCTGCGTGTCTGGTTCAAACACCCCGGCTGGCGCCCCGCCGACGTGGCTTTGAAGTGGCCGAAGCCGGCCTTCGACATCCGCCAGGTCGAGCGCTTCGACCCGCCGATGAGCCCGGGCGCGCAAGTGCTGTCGGCGGCTGCGTTCGTTGCGCTGCTCGGGGCGACGGCGCTGTTCCTCTGGAACGCACACCGCTTGTCGCTCACGGAGCAACTTGCAAGCGTTGCCACGGTCGTGCTGGGCCTGTGTTTTGTCGGCTGGTTGAGCGAGCGCAAGGCACGGGCAGACGCGTCGGTGTTTTCCCGATAGAGACCTTTCCGGGGTGTTCGGCGGCGGTCGGAGTGAATAGACTGCGCGCCTGATCCATTGAACGCCGTTCAACCTGCTGAACGACCGTGCCTTGGCTTCCCTCCCGGAGATTGCTCTGCACGCCACGCCCATTTCACTGCGAACACCACGCCTGCCACGCGCTGTTGCCGCGCCCCTGGTGCCGGCCGTGACACGCGCCTTGAGCCTGCTCGACCGGCTGGCGCAGCAGCGCGAGCCGATGAGCCTGGCGCAGCTGACCAGCGAGCTCGCGCTGCCCAAGAGCAGCGTGCACGGCCTGTGCAACACGCTGATGTCGTTCGGCTACCTGCGCCGCCAGCCCGACGGCGCGTTCCTGATCGGTCCGCGCGTGATGACGCTGGCCGAAGCCTTCGTTTCCGGCACCGACGTGGCGCAGGAGTTCAGCGCGCTGTGGGCGAATGCCGGCGCGGCCCCCGAAGAAACCGTGGTGCTGTCGGTGCTCAGCGGCACCGACGCGCTGTATGTGGCGGTGCGCAACAGCGCGCGCCCGCTCGGCCTGGCGTTCAACGTCGGCATGCGTTTGCCGGCTCATCTGTCGGGCAGTGGCAAGGCGATGCTGGCGTTTCGTGCGCCCGATGAAGTGCGCAGGATCTTCGCCGCCGACCCGTTCACGCGCCTCACGCGCAAGGGGCCGCGCGATGTCGAGGCTCTGTTGAAGGAGTTGGCGCTGACGCGCAAGCGCGGCTACAGCGTGGACGACGAAACCGTGCGCGAAGGTGTGTATTCCTTCGGCGCGCCGGTGTTCGACGCGACCGGCCAGGTGGTCGCGGGCGTGGCGGTTTGCATCAACAAGGCCCTGCTCGGCGCCGACCGCGGTGACAAACACCGCGACGCGGTGCTGGCCGTGGCGCGCACGCTGTCGCGGAGGCTCGGTGGCGACGTGGCCGCGCCCGCTGCCGCCAAACAACGCAGAGCCGGAGGGCACGCATGAGCGCGGGTGAATTCATTCTCGAAACCCGCGACCTCACCAAGGAGTTCAAGGGCTTCGTCGCGGTGAGCAAGGTCAACCTGAAGGTGCGCCGCGGCAGCATCCACGCGCTGATCGGCCCGAACGGTGCCGGCAAGACGACCTGCTTCAACCTGCTGACGAAATTTCTCATTCCGACCAGCGGCCAGATCCTGTTCGACGGCGCCGACATCACGCCTGAAAAGCCCGCCGCGATTGCACGCCGCGGCGTGATCCGCTCGTTCCAGATCTCGGCGGTGTTCCCGCACTTGTCGGTGCTCGAAAACGTGCGCGTCGCGCTGCAGCGCAAGCTCGGCACCTCGTTCCATTTCTGGAAGCCCGAGGCTTCGCTGCACACGCTCGACGCGCAGGCCTTGTCGCTGCTGAACCAGGTCGACCTCGAAAGTTACGCCGGCATCCCGGCCGTCGAGCTGAGTTACGGCCGCAAGCGCGCGCTCGAGATCGCGACCACGCTGGCGATGGACCCGAAGCTGATGCTGCTCGATGAACCGACGCAGGGCATGGGCCTCGAAGACGTGGACCGCATCCGCCAACTGATCAAGAAGGTGGCGGCCAGCCGCACGGTGCTGATGGTCGAGCACAACATGAGCGTCGTCTCCAGCATCGCCGACACCATCACGGTGCTGCAGCGTGGTGCCACGCTGGCCGAAGGGCCGTATGCGGAAGTGTCGAAGAACCCGGCCGTGATCGAGGCCTACATGGGCAGCGCGAACGTCGAGTTGAAAGGGACGCATTGACATGAGCACCCCGTTCCTCGAAGTGAAGGATCTGCACGGCTGGTACGGCGAGTCGCACGTGCTGCACGGCGTGAACTTCCATGTCAACGAAGGCGAGGTCGTGACGCTGCTCGGCCGCAACGGCGCCGGCCGCACCAGCACCATGCGTTCGATCATGGGTTTGATCGGCGCGCGCAAGGGTTCGATCAAGGTGCGCGGGGTCGAGACGGTCTCGATGGCCACGCACAGAATAGCGCGCCTCGGCCTGGGTTACTGCCCCGAAGAGCGTGGCATCTTCTCGAGCCTGTCGTGCGAAGAAAACCTGATGCTGCCCCCGACGCTCGCCGAAGGTGGCATGAGCGTCGAGCAGATCTACACGATGTTCCCGAACCTGCGCGAGCGCGCCAACAGCCAGGGCACGCGCCTGTCGGGCGGCGAACAGCAGATGCTGGCGGTCGCGCGCATCCTGCGCACCGGCGCCAAGCTGCTGCTGCTCGACGAGATCTCCGAAGGCCTGGCGCCGGT
>JANYFX010000106.1 GCA_025359585.1 Rhizobacter sp.
CTGGGCCTGCGTTTGTGGCGAAGGGGATTTCTGCGGCAGTCGAGCTTTATGGGGCAGTCAATAGCGCAACAAGAGCGTCAGTTGCTTGGACGCAAGAGGCGCAGCAGGCGTTGTTGGTGGAGGGGAGTGGCGGGGCAAATAAAATCGTTGCGCTTGAGTCGCCAGTGGAAACTACAACTTTCTTTCATGGCACCTCAGCGGAAACCGCCTCAGTAATCAGAGCTAATGGCATCGACCTTACAAAAGGTAATCCAAGTGCAGATTTTGGACGCGGATTCTATATGACGACGTCGAGAGAGGAAGCATTGCATTCGGCTGGAAGGCTTTACAGCGGTCCGCTTGATGTTGTTGAGTTCAACGTTCCGAACGAGAGTTTGGCTGGGTTGTCAAAACTGAAGTTTGAGGCGCCAAACCCAGCATGGGAAGAGTTTGTGAAATTTCACAAGGCATATGGCCCTGATGAGCTGCTCCATGGTGGGCAGCCTTTTGATATTGTTACCGGGCCGCTCTATCGCCGCTACAACGGCGCTGGAACTCCAATTCCCTGGGAAAATCGCGTTCCACAAACAAGTGTGCATACACCGACTGCGGTTGAAATCTTTAATACGTATATGGGAAAATAATATGGAACCTATGTTACCAACTGATGTTGAAACAAATCATCTTTTCGACGATGTTGTTGAACGGTTGCGGGAGCGTTTTGGGTATTCGATATCTGAAGCATCAAATCTTGTTCGTAATTATTACAAGTTGTTCAGCGATCCCACCTATTGCGGAACTATCGGAATTCCCGCCCAAGATGAAGACTTTTTCTTTCACGAGGGTGCAGGGGGGATGGCACTGAGAATTCACTACTATCTTGGATTGAAGGAGGATCCAGACCCTCATCATTTTATCGAATGGCGTTCTACTATGAACAATTAGGGTCGACGCGAACTCGGATTGTTGGCAGTGCTATGAATAGAATTTTTTGAGGGAGAGAGTTAATGGCGGTGCTAGTTGAAGGACTTTCGGTAGTCGTGCGGTGCGACGCAATACTTCAAAAATACGAAGGTGGCGCAAGCACATTTTCTAAGGACGTGCCAAACCAATCACTCTGTGCAGATGGTGAGTTGGCCAGCGTAGCTTTTATGATTCCGGGTGATGTTCGGCAATACGTTGAGCTCCTTGAGCGTAGAGGGTTGAAATATCGCGATTCGGACAACTCTATAGACTTGGTCGTCGTTGATCAACTTTCTGGGGTTTGTGCACCATGTAATTGGGTCGAATACGGTGTTACGGATTGGAATAATGAGTCCAGTATGCAGATTTCAGTTTGTTTTGCAAAACTAGGAGGATCTCAACGCGTTGTCGTGCCCACGGGTTGGAGCTTTGAGAAGTCGTTGAGTGCACATCGTCGATTTATTAGTGGGGAAAATTTCCCTGACTCGTTCAAGTTAATTCGGAGTGAAGAAGGTGTCGACGTATTTCTGGACGTGGATGCTGCTCGGGAATTCTACGTTACTCGAAGTCTGATATCAGGTTCGTAGTGCTATTGGGGCAAATGGGGGAGCGGCGACAGCGGAAGGTACCGCAAACGCTGCAACCTATGCAGGCTTGAAGTTGGATCTGAAGACGACCCAGGCTGCAAACGAGGTAGTCGAAAGCCTCCAGATTACTGGGAAATTGCCGCTAAACTACGTCGATAAAGCGCAAGCAGCTCAACAAGGGTGGCAGCCGGGCAAGGCGCTAAACAACTCTGTTCCGGGTGGCCAATTGGGTGGTGATGTCTTTAATAACGTTCCGCCAGTCAACGGGCTACCGCAAGCTGCAAACAGGACTTGGCAAGAGGTGGACATTGGGCTGAGCAACACCATGTCCAGAAGCAATCAACCTGGTACAAGGCTGCTCTATTCCAATGATGGTCTTCTGCACATAACAACTGACCACTACAAAACAGTTACGCCAATCGGCACATGGAAAAAATAGGAAGAAGCATGGAAATACTCATTGATGGTGACATGGTTGAAACAGCAAGTGATTTCCACCGCGCATTTGCGACTGCGCTTGGAATTGAAAGCTTTTATGGTGAAAATCTTCACGCGTTATGGGATGTTTTGAGCGCTAGCATTGAAAGGCCCGTGACGCTAACTTGGAAACAGTCTAGTAAGTCAAAACAAGCGTTAGGGGCTGACTTTGATGCAATTGTTGATGTGCTCCAGCGAGTTGAATCGCAGGATGAGGAATTTGGATGGGTCGACAGGTTTTCTTTTGTTCTTGAATAGTTGGGGCAAGTAGCGTAGGACTCACTGCGACCCCGGTTAATGGCGCTACGCGAACGGTGTCGCTTGGATTCCAGTCTGAGGTGCAGCAAGCTCAAGCAATACAGGAACTGCAAGGGGCGCTCAATGCCAGTGGAATTACGGATGCAACTATTGGCGTGCGTGGTAGTTCTGTTACAGGTTCCAGCTATCGGACAGGAGCACCATTTAGGCCAGCAAGTGACGTTGATACCTTCATTGAAAGTGCTCAATTGACAGAAGGCTTGTCCACCTCGAAGAAGATACCTGGATTCGTGCATCCCGATAAAATTATGGATGCCTACCCACTACTCAATCAGTGGGCAACCGATTGGTCGAAGATACTTGGTCGTGACATCACACCAGGAGCCTTCACTCCTGGAAATGTTCCGAACCATCCCGCAATTATCTTTAAAAAATAATCAGGTGATATAAATGCCGTATATAAATTTGCTGGGTGCTTTGAGTACTGAAAATGAACTTGATGCTTTTGCAAAGCAGTTTCTTTCAGTTATTGGCGCGTCCCAAGTCGAAGAGCGTGAAAGCTCAAATTACGTGGATGGCCACTATTTCCGGGGAGAGGTTGGTGATATTTCTTTCACCGTATCGCTGGCAGACGATGACGGGAATGAGGATTTGCCTTTCCGTGTTTGTATTAAAAGTGATATGCCCGAACTCGAAGCATTGGTATCAATGATTGATGAAATAGTCCGCAACAAAGCGATGTCGGCAGGCTTTCACTTTGCACGCATGCTGAATTTCGGCATGCGTGATGAGAGCCGCCTTGATTATTGAAAAATAAAATCAAGGTAAAGCACAATATGGCTTACGTCATGATAGATATTGAATCCGACGGCCCCATTCCAGGAGATTATTCAATGGTTTCGTTTGGCGCGGTCATCGTAGAGCCTGGGCTGGCACGCACGTTTTATGAATGTCTGAAACCGATTTCCGATGAGTGGGTTCCTGATGCGCTCAAAGTAAGCGGATTCACTCGCGAAGAAACGCTTCAGTTTGAAGAGCCAAAAATAGTAATGGGAAAATTTGGAGATTGGCTCAAGCAAGAAGTAAAGGATCGGCCAATGTTCATTTCCGATAATAACGGCTTTGATTGGCAATTCATGAACTGGTACTTCCATCACTTCACAGGTAGTAATCCGTTTGGTTTCAGCTCGTCGAATTTAGGTTCGCTGTACAAAGGGCTAGTCAAAGACACTCGTGAGAATTTCAAGCATTTGAGAAAAACAAAACATACGCATCATCCTGTTGACGACGCCAAAGGTAACGCGGAAGCATTGCTCCATATGAAGGAAAATATGGGGTTAAAGATTAAATTGTGAAGCTCGGTTAGTGCCGAAATTGTTTAACCTCTTCTTCTTTAAATAAAAAAGCCGTACCCAACCCCAGCTTGTCGCGTGGGGTTCAGGGTACGGCTTAATTTTTTAGCGGCTAAACAAAAATATCAACTACGGCACGAACGCCTCAATGCGCAGACCTTCGATTGGGTTGAAGTGTTTGGTATTG
>JANYFX010000485.1 GCA_025359585.1 Rhizobacter sp.
GTACCAGCGCACGCAGACCAGCATGACCTCGATTGGGTAGTGCAAGCGCTTGACGACTCGGCGAAGGGCCGCGTTCATGAACTGGATCTGGAATGAAAGCATTGCCTCAATTGTCGCCAATCCGCTTATTGCGACAGAGCCATCTTGGCGATGTCTTGCGGATCGGCACCATTGCCGGCAGCGTATTCCTCGCGGCTGAGGTATTGGCGCTTCGCGGGTAGCCGGTCTTCATGGGCACCGCCTTCGCCCAAGCCGCGCGACGATAACTTCGAGCGCAGACGAATGGTGACTTCGAAGCGCTCGTCTGGCGTCACCTCGCCAGACATTGTGGCCCCGGGCATCACGCTGCGTTCACTGCCGGGGACGACATGACGGGAGGGCGTAGAAGACATGGCAGTTCCTCGTGGCTGGCGAGTCCGCACCGGACGTCGGGCTCGCAGAAGTCGAGGGCTGCCGGTCGCCCGTTCAAAGTCATTCTTTGACGATCAACGGGCTCCCGGTATCCCCATGTTGGCCGTCCGAGCTGTAAAGACCAGCGGGCTTCACGGCCCCGCGGGTCAATCCTCGAAGTCGAGCCCCGGCAGGACACGGGTGTGCTCCATGCGCACGGCCTGCAGGTCCTTCGGGTTCAGCCCGAGCGACTTCAGAATGGTCGGTGCCACTTGCTTGTTGGCGACCGGGTGATGAACCTTGCCGGCTTCCAGTCGCGGGTTGGAGACCACCAGCATCACGTGCGTGTCATCCGCCGCGAAGCCGCCGTGTTCAGCGATCTTCTTGGCACTGCGGCTGTAGATCGTCCCGGGGGTCGGCTGGATGATGATGTCCGGGGCGCGCCCCAGCGTCGGGTCTCCGAACTTCTCTTTCAGCTCGTCGCCGCTGTAGATCTTTTGAATCCTCGTGGTGTTGTTGCCAGCCTGGTCCGCCTCGAGAAGCGCGAGCGCGCTCTTCAGTTTCGTCTGGTCGGCCAGCCAGATCAACGAGATGTCATCGGCGGTCTCCTGCGCCACCGGCACACCACCGTTTTGCAGCAAGTCGATGGGGTCGACCACGTCCTTGTTGGCCGGCATCACTTTGGGATTCGACGAGCCCTTGAGCATGTGCAGTTGACCGACATCGATCGGCGACTGGCCGTGCTTGGCGCCGACGATGACGAGAGTGCGGCCCAGCTGCTTTTCGTCTGCCAGGGCGTCGAGCATCTTGCCCAGCGACTGGTCTACGAACTCGATGGACGCCAGCAACTCTGCGCTGGGCGTGCCGAGCGCGTCGGTGTAGCCATCGGCGGTGACCTTCTGGCCGACACTGACCGACTGGAAGTTCATGCCGAAGATGGCCGGGACTCCTGGCTTCTTCCCTGTGCCCGTGTGGTCGAAGCCCTTGATCTGGTTCAACACGCCCGTGACCTTGAAGTCGTCGTAGACGCGCGTGTAGGCCGGAATCTTGGTCCAGTCGTCTCCCGCCGCGGGGGTCGGGATCAGTGTCGGCGCCGTTGCCGCCACCGTCGTCGAGTTGATCTCCGGGGTGTACAGCTCATCCAAGCCTTTGCCAGACGGGCCGCTGATGATCTCGTAGGCAGGATGCTTGTCGGACCATGCCGTGCGCCTACCGCTGGCGTGGATCACCTCCATGATCGTGTTGACCTTGAGAAAGTCGTGCGGGTAGACGGGCACGCACTTCCCATCGACGATGCGAAGCGGCAGGTTCGCGGGATTGATGTGGTCGAGTGTGCTGCCGGTGACGGAGCCTCCGCCATCAAGCTTGTTCAGGTCGTAGTCGATGTTCTCTGCGTACTGGGTCTCCGCACCAGGCTTGCCTTTGCAGGCGCTGCCGATCGGGAACAGGGTGCGGTCGTAGCTGTCATCGTAGAAGATGCCGTGCGAGAGCGACGAGCCACCAGTCATGAATGCCATCAGGCCAGGGAACGAGTCCGAAGGCCGCGCCGACGATGCGTTGGTGTACTGGATGCCTTTTGCAACGAGGCGCGCAAACCCGCCGTTGGCATGTCCTGCGGCGAGGTAGCGTTCGAGGTCTGCTTCGTGCATGCCGTCGACGCTGATGAGCAGGACGTGGTCGATCCGATTGCTGCGGTCTTCCTCGCCGTGCGCGAGCGCGACCTGGGGTGCGAGAGCAGCAACGGCGAGGTAGGTAAGCACCGCCGTGTGCATCTGGGATGTACGTGATTTCATGGAAAAGGCCTCGGTAGTTGGCGCGTCAACGCGCGGGTTCAGGCAGTTGGAACCGGGCCGCGCGATGCGCGCGAATGCCGTGCGCCTTCTGTTCTTACCAATCTAGCCACGCCTCATGACAAGCGGGCGACACGCGCGTCCCAACCATTCAAAGCCTGCAAAGAAGAGCGCTCGACACGGTCTCGTCTTCGTTGCGGGCATGCAAGCTGCCGCCTAGTTTGCGAGCCGGTCGCGGTAGGTACGGGAATTGCTTAACGCCGCACAGATCCGTATGTGCGGACCTACCGCATCAGATGTGGTCGACCCCATCCGATGCCTAAATCGGGCACGTTCGGTTCTGTGCGGGGGCCCTCAGCAATTGGAGTTCCTGCCGTGATATCTGGCCACGGCTTGAGAATCAAGTCCGAAACCGTCCACGAGGTCGGGGCAACTCCGACTCTAGGGCGTACTATTCCTAGCCACTGGCGTGGCCATCGTCACCGCCTGGGACAAGCGCTTCGAGGCCTGGGCCGTTAAGATCTCGCTGGTGTGGATGACGGAGCTGACCACGCGCTTTTGACTCGACCGGCGAAGCCGGATCGACTTGAGGGTTCGCAACAGCTCAACGCGTCAGCCTACGCCGTACGGCATAGCCCTAACGGCTGAGCTATCGCACTCAACGCCCGTCTCCCTTCTTGATGAAGCTTCCGGCCCGGTCGAACTTCGGGGATTCGATGGAGAACAGATCCAGCACGGTATCGAACACGTCAGGCTGGCCGTATTCGGCGCGCTTGGCGATCGTGACCGGCAGCGACGACTTCACGATCAGCGGAATCTGCGCCTGCTCGGCGGGCAACGACATGCCGGGCGGCATTCCATGGAACAACCTGCCGTCTTCGAGCAGCGACTCGCCGTGGTCGGATAGATAGATGAGCACGTATGGAACGCCGGAGCCATCGAGCGTCCGGACCACCTGTCCCACCACGTGATCGACGTAGAGTATCGTGTTGTCGTAAGAGTTATAGATCTGCTCGAGCGAACATCTGTTGACCACGTCGGCGTCGTCGCAGGTGGGGTTGAACTGCCTGAACTCCGGCGGAATTCGGTCGTTGTAGTTGGGGCCGTGGCTGCCGCCGCCCAAGTGCAAGACGACGAATCGATATCCTGTGACGTATGTGGCCAGATTCGCCTGGAGCAGCGATACGACGTCTTCGTCGTAACACTTCCCGCCGTGACCGCAGTCAGCCACCCTGGTTTCCCCAATCGCTGCGCAATTTTCATACAGCGTGTAGTTCACTAGGCATGAGGACGGTATTCCCATCCGCGAGACGATGGTCGTTAACTTGATTTCGTCTTTCACCAGGATCTTCGGCAGCGCCCACAGCGTCGACGCCCGCGTCGCGACGCCTTCCAGAAAATGTAGCCCCTGCAGGTTCTGCAGCTCCGGATTCGTGTTCCGGCGCGTGTAGCCGAAGACACTGAAGTTCTTTCGGCGCGACGACTCACCCACTGCCAGCACGACGACCAAGTTGCCGGTTGCGACAACGCGCGCGTCGATCTGCACGTCTTTCTCGTTCTTCTTGAAATAAGGCTTCACCGATTCGGCAGCCGCATTGATCGAACTGGAGACGACGTTGACCGGCACGAGCGAAGTGACAATGTATCTGCTCGATACGGTGCCGGCGCGGAGAATCGCGTCGTACTCGAGCGCGAGAGACGCGATGGCAAGACAGATCGTGACGCCGAAC
>JANYFX010000146.1 GCA_025359585.1 Rhizobacter sp.
TTTGCCACCCGCTTCGGCGGCCGCGAACTTGCGTGCCTTGCTCCACGCAGCCGGTGTGGGCTGGGCCAGCAGCGCCATCACGTAGACCCAGCCGAGCGAGGGCGACACCAGGTTCTTGCGCCGGCCCACATCGATGGCACCTTGTTTCCAGGCCGCTTCGAAGCGGGCGGCGCCTGCCTCCCAGTCACCTTCGGCGAGGCTCAGCAGCGCCTGCAACAGGTCGATGCCGGCGCCTTGCAGGCCGGCACACATCGCGCGGGCGGCAACGAACTGGCCGCGAAACAACAGCGTTTCGGTCAGGCGGCCGCGCAGGTGCGGCGTGAAAGCGAGCTGTGCTTTCGCGGGCCGATCGAGCAGCCACGCTTCGAGCGGCACGGCCGTGCTTTCGGCAAAGCCGCTGAGCTCGGTCATCAGCTCGGCAACCAGTGCGGCCTGCAGCTTGGGTTCGAGGTTGCCGAACAAATCGGCGTCGAAGGGTTCGAGCATCGCCGCGCTCAGCGCGCCGCGCCACAGGTGCGTGAAGCTGAAGGCCAACTCGCTCAGGCGCTCGAAGTGGCGCAGGCTGCGGCCACCGTGGATCACGAGCCGCATCGCGGCGGCGAGCTGGTCTTGTTCCTGAAAACCGAGCGAATAGGCTCGCTCGAAATCGATCAGCTTGCGCCAGGCGTCGAACCACGCCTGTGCGCTCTGTGGCGAACGCATCAGTTCGCGGAAGCGCGCGGCGCCGTGTGGCAAGGTGGCGCGCACGCGGCCTTGCGGGTCGCGCGCGGCGTGGCCGGCGGCGAGCAGGCGGTCGACCACCCTGCGCACCTCGACCGGGTTGAAGGCCGCGCCGCGCTCGGTGCGCAGGCCGGCGGCCGTCATCATGTCGGACACACGCGTCAGGCCCGACGGCGCCTGCAGCGCGCACAGCGTGTCGTGCACGCGGGCGTCTTCGGCAAGCATCGACCGGTCGAGGCCGGTGATGTCGCCGACGGTGTCGGTCGTGGGGTCTGCGGCGGGCGGGAGCAGGGGCGGGGCGGAAGGGGTTTTCAAGGAGGAGGCAGCAGGCGGAAAAGGTGCGAGAGCCTACTTCGCCGCCTTGAACGCCGTGAACACGCGCGTCTGCACACGCCGAATGTCTTGCGGCAACGAGTCGGGCGGGGTCATGCGCTTCTTGTCGGCGTCGGACAGGAAGATGGTCTTGTTCTCGGCCACGTCTTTCTTGACGAACTTCAGCGAAGCCGCGTTCGGGTTGGCGTAGAAGACCTTGTTCGTCAGCGCCGCGTGCACTTCGGGGCGCAAGATGTAGTTGATGAACAGGTGCGCGTTGTTCGGGTGCTTGGCGTCTTTCGGGATCGCCATCGAATCGAAGAAGAGCGTGGCGCCGCCCTTGGGCACGAGCGCTTCGATGGCAGGCGGCGCTTTCGGGTTGGCCTCGATGGCGCGGGCGCGGGCGATGTTGATGTCGCCCGAATAACCCATCACCGCGCACAGCGCGCCGCTGGCCAGGTCGTTGATGTAACCCGACGACGAAAAGCGGCCCACGTAGGGGCGCACGCTCTTGAGCATCTTCGCGGCAGCGTCGTAGTCTCCCGCGCTCTTGCTGTACGGCGGTTTGCCGACGTAGAGCATCGCGACCGGCAGCACCTCGGAAGCCGAGTCGAGGTAGTTGATGCCGCAGCTCTTCAGCTTGGCAGCGTACTTCGGGTCGAAGATCAGGCTCCAGGCGTTGTCGGGCATTGGCAAGTCGCCGAGGGCCGCCTTGACCTTCGCAGTGTTGATGCCGACCGTGACGTAACCCCACAACCAGTCCACGAGGTACTGGTTGCCCGGGTCCACCGCCGCCATCTGCTCGAGCAGGCCCTTGTCGAGGTTGCCCCAGTTCGTGAGCTTGGCGCGGTCGAGCTTTTGCAACAGCCCGCCCTCGATTTGCGCCTTGGCGAAGTGCGCGCCCGGCACCACGATGTCGTAGCCGGTCTTTCCGGCCACGAGCTTGGCGTGCAGGATTTCGTTGGCGTCGTAGTTGTCGTAGTTGACCTTGATGCCGGTCTCTTTCTCGAAGCCCTTGATCGTGTCGTCGGCGATGTAGTCGGACCAGTTGTAGATGTTGAGCAGCTTGGGCTCGTCGGCGGCGTGGCCTGCGGCAGCGGCCAGTGCCAGTGCCGCGAAAGCGGCGATCTTCTTGAAGTTCGACGTCATCGCGTCAGGCTCCTTGGGTGGGTGGGTTGGAGGCTTCGTGGCACGGCTCCTGCGAGTGCCGGTCGTGCGCCGAGTTCCCGAGCGCAAATCCTAGCGGCATTTGCCGCGCAAGCCCGTACCATGCGGCCACTTTCCAACCGCTTTCAAAGGACACCGCCCATGCGACCGACCCTCCTGAAGCTGCTTCCGATCCTCGCGCTGGCCGCTCCGGCGCTGGCCTC
>JANYFX010000150.1 GCA_025359585.1 Rhizobacter sp.
GCGGTGTTGCAGGCCACGCTGAGGTAGCCGTTGACGGCGGTCGGCAAGACCGGCGTACAGGCTGTCGCGGCGGCCAGGAACGCCGTGTTGTTGGTGTAAGCACACGTCGTGCGCACATAGTTGGGCGCCGCGCCGATGGTCGTGCCCGGTGTGCACGAAGCGACCCCCGCCGGGGTGGTGGCCGTGGTCGGGCTGCACTGCGTGTAGTAGTAGTTCGGGCCTGCGCCGAAACCCGCCGTGCAGCTGGCCGCACCGCTTGGAGCGCTCGCAGCGATCGTGTTGACGGCACAAGTGGTGTACAGGAACGCCGCGTTGTTGGTCGTACCGGCCACGCAAGTGGTGTTGACTGCCGCCGCCGGCACCGTCGTCGTGTTGCAGCTGATGCTGGTCCAGCTGTTGCCCGAGCCAGCGGCCTGGTTGACGCAGGCCGGGGTGCTCGCCACATTGACGTTGACGTTGTTGATGGTCAACGAGCAGATCGTGCGAATGAAGGGCGAGGTCGATCCGCCGGTGGTGCCCACCGTGCACGCCGCCCCCGGCGTGGTCGCCGAGGTGTTGGTGACGCAAGACGTGGTGATGTAGTTCGGCGCACCGCTGTTGCCGTTGGTGCAGCTTGCCGCTGCCACGCTCGTCGTGATCGGGATATTCGTGCAGGTCGAGGTGACGTAACTGGGCGAACCGCTGCTCGACGTGCCCGGCGTGCAGGTGGACACCAGCGTGGCGGGTGTGGTGATGCTCGCGCAGGTCGAGGTAACGTAGTTCGGTGCGGCGCTTGTGGTTGTACCCGGCGTGCACGAAGCGATCGGCGCGACCGCGGCCACCGTGGTGGTGGTGCAAGTGGTCACGATGAAGTTCGGCGTACCGGTAGAACCGGGGGTGCAACTCGCAACCGGGGTCAGCGGCGAGACTTCGCGCGTGCTGCAGCTGATGCTGCCGCCAGGCGTGCAAGACGCCACAGGCGTATCACGCTCGGTCAGGCCGTCATAGGAAAGGATCTGGTACTCGCGCTTCTTCAGCTGCGTCTGGCCTTGCGTGTATTGCTGGGTCGCCAGGCTGCGCTGGTAGGTGGTCGAAAAGGTTTGCGAGGTCGCGGTGCTGTATTGCAGGGTGGTCCGCTTTGTCTGCGAAGTGGCCTTGGTGTACTGCAGCGTCGCAGAAAAGATCTGCTGAGTGCTGGTGGTGTACTGCTGGGTGACCTGACTGCGCTGCGTGGTGCTGGCGAGGAGCTGGTTCGTGCCCTGCAGCGTTTGCACCGTACTGAGCGTGTATTGCTGCGTGGTGCGGTTGGTCTGTACCGTGCTCGTCGTGTA
Organism: Rhizobacter sp.; assembly: GCA_025359585.1. Classification (GTDB taxonomy): domain Bacteria; phylum Pseudomonadota; class Gammaproteobacteria; order Burkholderiales; family Burkholderiaceae_C; genus LMDS01. The sequence continues at coordinate 1,311 of JANYFX010000150.1, forward strand.
TTGCGTGGTGCTTTGCAGCGCCTGCGAGGTGCTGGTGGTGTACTGCCGACGCGTGCGCTGCGTCTGCTCGGTGCTGGAGGTGAACTGCTTGGTGCTGGCCAGCCGCTGCGAAGTGGTCTTGAGCAGCGCGCTGCCCGTGCAGTTGGCGTCGTAGTAGAAGTTCGAAGCGTCACGCGTGGTCTGAACCGACGTGAGCGATCCGTCCCACAAGGGCCGCGGCGTCAAGCCGGAAGCGTCGGTCAACGCTCCGTCTTGCTGGCCAACGAGCGTGGTGCCGTCGATCTGCACCGCGCCGCGGCTGGGTGTTTCCGCGCCGGCGTTCCAATAGCCGTCGGTCGTCATGATCGTGAAATTCTGCTGACACGAATACTGCACCGGGTCTTCGGCCATGCCGGAGTTGATGCCGTCGGTCATGCCTGCATAGTGGCGGCCGACCCGAGCCAGGCCTTCGCGCGCCGGCGAAGAACCGTCGGGCGACTGCGAGAACAACTTGCCGAACCACGCGGTGCGCTGGGTCGAGTTGAAGTCGTTGATCGCGAGGTACTTGCTCGAGTTGATCGACGCGCTCGCGGGCGTGTCTTTCGGCTTGACCGTGATGAAGCCGACGCGGAAGCTGTCGGTCAGCGGCGTGAACGCCAGACTCGCGGCGCTCTTGGTCAGGCTCATGCGGGTGCGGTAATACGAATACCAGATCGCGAAGTTGGTGCGCTCATCTGCCGAAGCGGGGCCGCTGCCGGCGCTCACGACCACGCGGGTCCAGGTGCCACCACCGGTAGCGGCCTTCGAGGCGTTGCCGGCGAGGTTGTCGGTGTCGGTGCAAGGAGCGGCTGCATACGACAGGGTTTGTGTGCCTGTGTAGTAGTAGTAGAAAGCCGCGCCCGGTGTGGCCGGGCCGGCGACCGGCGGAGCGCGCAGGGTCTTGGTTTCGTACGGAATGAATGCAGTAGAAAGATTGACGGTCGACTGGTCGGAGATATCGGGGGCCACGTAGTAGCTCACGTAGCCGGCGTAAGGCGCGGCGGTGAAACTCGGCGTCGGGAACAACGAGCCGTCAGGCTTCTTCGGCACCAGGTAGGTCTGGTTGCGGTTGTAGTAGAGCACGTTGCACTGCGCGGCCTTGTAGCCCACGCTGCCGGTGCCGGTGGTCGCCTCGACCTCGTCGGGCATGTGGCTGCGGCTCATGGACTCCGAGGTGTCCATCAACAGCATGATGTTCGGCTTGGCCTGGGCCGAGGTCGTGCTCGAGAACGGGGTGCTCGAGATGTCGGTCTGCGCGGCGAGTGCGGCACCCATGCCGAGCGAAGCGACGGCCAGCGCAAGCACCTGACGCAGCGTGGTGCACGGTCGGCCGTGGCCGAAAAGTTCGAGGATCGAAATCATTCTGTTCTCCCTGAGACCGTCATCTTCAATTCATCAAGACCTGGGTGTAGCTGACCGTGTTCCGTGGACCCATCACACGTGCGGTGACGCGGAAAAACGGCGCGGGGTCGAGCTTTGTTGTCTGGCAGCCATAACAGCCGCCGCCCTTGGTCTCACCACCCACAGACTTCGGAATGGCATCGGAACACTGCTGGGCGCCGCCCACCGCCGGCCCGGTGGTGCTGCAGAGACGCTGAATGATGAAACGCACATTGCCCGAGGCGGTGGCGGTGTCGGGCACCGCGTTCCACATGACATCCCAGGTGGCGTCCGAGGGCTCGACGCTCCCGGCCCAGGTGGCGTAATAACCGCTGGCCGGTACGTCGATGGTGGGCGGTGGGGCAGAAGTCAGAAAGGCGCGAGCTTGTTCGATGCCGATATCGGCCACGGCTGTGGCACCCTGCTTGAACGCGATGTTGCCGGCGATCGACACGCCCGAACTCATCTGGCGCAACATGGCCAGGCCAGCGAGTGTCATCACGATCAGCACGACAAGGGCGACGAACATCACCACACCCCGCTCGGAGCGGCGGGCGGTGGCGCACGCCTGCCGGCGCGCAGAAATTGCCTGGTGGTGGTTGTTCATGGTGTCATGCCCCAGATGACGTTGCGCAAGGGAACCTCTTTTTCGTAGACGCGGTAGCGGTAGTAGCGCCAGTTCAGAGGATTCGGGTCGTTCAGGCCGAACGAGTCGGGCGAACCATCGGTGTTGGTCATCACGAAGTTGCTGTTCGGTATGAGCGGCAGGATCGCAGCGCCGGACCAGGTGGGCGGGTTGGCCGTGACGCCGGTCGGGACGCCAGATGCACTTTGGTCAGCGGTGCGTTCGAACTGCCGGCTGCGCACCAGCAGCGCCACGCGAACCGAAAGAACCTGCGCCCACCCGGCAGCCGTGGTGGGCGTGACATTGGTCCAGCTGTTCACGGTGCGGTTGCCAAGCAGGTCGAGCCCGTACAGCGCCTTGATGTTGACGACGCCCTCACCGACGACGAAGGCCGGTGCTCCACTGAACTGCTCGGTGTTGGTCAGGCTGCCGTTGACCGTGTCGATCGCCCACGTGTCGAGCCGCGGATTCGGGCCGAGGCTGTAAATGGTTCCGGCAGCGGCGAGCAACGGCAGGCCCGCAGAGTTGTAGCGCGCGACCCTGGGGGCTGGCGGTATCGCGTAAGAGTTCAGGTAGCTCACCGAGTCGGCGTGAACGATGGTCTTGCCGTCGGCGTTGGTGTCGTCGGTCACCTGAAGCAGGTTGCAGTTGGCGCCCGCGCCGGCGATCGCCACGTCACCCGTGCGGAAGCCGTTGCGACGGTCCAGGGTTTTTGTGCTGCCGGTCGTCGCGGTGTATTTTTCTTCCGAGACGAAGAAAGGTGAATTGCCATAGAGCACGGTGAGGGTGTCGGGCCGCCCGGCGGTCAGCCCGATCTGGACGGGCACCATGTTGAAGGCCAGCGCACGACCGGTCTGAGTGTCGACCCCGCTCACCGCACAACCGAGCGCGCTCGGTGGCACACCAGCGACGATGCCGATGCCCAGGAACCCCTGACCGGCCTGCTTGATGTCACGCTCAAGGTTGAACATCGCCAGGCTGCCGGTGCTCTGCGCATCGCTGCCGGCCATCGTGGAGCGGGTGTGCGTGTCCCAGGTGGCAACAGTCTTGAAAATCACCAGCATGCCGACCACGCCGATCGCAACACCAACGAGAATATCGACAAGACTGAAGCCGCGAGCGCGGCGCGGCGCCGACCGGTGAATGCGGAGTTGCTTCATGGCGCGCATCAGTTGATGTAGGTCACGAGCGTGTGACGGCGCATTGCCTGATCGTTCGGTGTCTGCCAGCAGACCGTGATGTCGACCCGGTTGAAGTTGGCGGTGGTCACCACGATCTGCTGGCTCGTGGCCGTGGCGCCCGGCAACCTGCGCTGCCCAGTGAGAACGTCGGTGACCCACTGCTGCACCACCGGGTTGGCCGAAGGCGTACCGCCGAAAGCGCACCCCGCCGGGCCGGGAACACCGGTGGGCAGGTGGGCAAACGTGAGCAGAGAAGCCTGCAGAACCAGATCGGGCCCCGATGAGATCGGGTTGGTATCGCGCGCTGCCTTGACAGCCATCTGGTTGGCGATCTCGTCGGCGAGCGCTGCTGCGTCGGTGCGAAAGCGCGCATCGGACTGCGCGCCAATGGCGGTGCTGCCCATCGCGACGAGCCCAAGAATGCCGAGCGAAAAAATGAGGATCGCGACGAGCGCCTCGATCACCATGAAACCGCGTTGTGCTGGTTTGACCATGCTCATTCCTTCAGGGGCACGCGCGGCTGTCGCCCGCGGCCAGCTGCGGATCGCACACCCGCACCTGGCCGCCAGGGGTGGCACGCACGCGCAAGCAGCGCATCGTTCCGGCCGGGAAGCAGGCGCCACCGGCAAGGTTGTTGATGTTGAGCCAGATTTCGCTGGTGGTGGCGGTACCGCCGAAACCATTGAATGCCACGATGCCGTTGAAGGCCGTGGGCGGCACCTGGGCACTGCCGGCAACGGCCACCGTGGGCGTGCTGCCCGCGATCTGGCCCGAGCCTTCGAGGGCTGACTTTGATTCGATCAAGCGAAACGCCGCCAGCGCCGGGTCGAAAACACGCACCACCCAGTTGCGCCCCGTGGCCGAAGGTGCGGCCACGTTGGCGATGTCGGCGGTGGCCACGTCGGTGTCGGTCAGCATGAACTCGACCGGCAGGTTGCGCCTGATCGCTTCCGTGCGCGCGACCTGCATCCCGGTGGCAAAGCCCTGCGCGGCGGTGCCGATCTTCGAGTTCTGGAAGTAGGTGGTCATCGACGGCAGGGCCATCATTACCATCAGCGCGATGATGACGAGCGACACCAGCGTCTCGATGAGGGTGAAACCACGAACGTGGCGACGCGTCAGCATGCCCCGTCCTTCTTGAGAACCCAGCAGTCGGTGCGCGTGACCCAGCCGCTGGGCAGATTGGTCGTCGACATCACCACGCCGGTGGCCGGCTGCATCGCCATGCGGTAGGTGAAACCCGCCATGCTGGTGCCGGCGAGGCCGGTGGCGGTGATGGCGTAGTTGGTCGCGGTGAGCACCGGGCAGGCGAACGTGAAATTGGAGGTGTTGACCGGCATCATGGCCACCGACACCGCCGGCGCCACGGTGCATGCACCGGCGTAGGTGCGGTTGTCCTGGAAGAACTGCTCGAACTTGACACGCATGCTGGCCAGCGCGGCGGTGGCCTCGGTGATGCGAGCGCGGCGAATGTAGTCGGTGTAGCCCGGTATGGCAATCGCGCTCAGGATCGCTACGACCGCGACGGCGATCAACACTTCGATGAGGGTGAAACCTTTTTGGACGCGCATTCGGGACCTTCCCAGTTCTTGGCGGCAGTTTATGGAGGCCGGTGCGGGCGAGCACGTACCGGCCGACGAACGGAGTGGCTGACCGACCAGACGGCAAGTCCCTCCCCGCGGCTGTGCCGCACTTCACGTTCTCGACCGGAGCGGCGGCGGGCTCAGCCGGTGTGCTGCTCGATCACCTGCGCTACGACCGCGCTCGGCGCACGGCTCAATCGGGCGCTGCCCTGCCCGTCGATCAGCACAAAACGGATCTGTCCGGCTTCGGCCTTTTTGTCGACCCGCATCAGTTCCATGTAACGCTCCACGCCGAGCGCGGGGCCTCGCACCGGCAGGCCGGCGCGCCCGACCAGCCGGGCGATGCGCGCCGCATACGTGGCATCGATCAGCCCGAGGCGGGCCGACAGATCGGCAGCCATCACCATGCCGCAGCCGACCGCCTCGCCATGCAGCCAGGAGCCATAGCCTAGCCCCGCCTCGATCGCGTGACCGAAGGTGTGGCCGAAGTTGAGGATCGCGCGCAGGCCGGTTTCGCGTTCGTCCTGCCCGACGACCCAGGCCTTGATCTCGCAGGAACGCCGGATCGCGCGCGCGAGGGAGGGGCGATCACGCGCAACGAGCAGCGGAAGGTTCGCTTCGAGCCACTCGAAGAACACATGGTCCGCGATCGGGCCGTACTTGATCACTTCGGCGAGTCCAGCCGCGAGTTCGCGCGGCGGCAGCGAATCGAGCGTGTCGATGTCGGCCACGACCAGCAGCGGCTGGTTGAAGACGCCAATCATGTTCTTTCCCATCGGGTGGTTGATGGCGGTTTTGCCACCGACCGAAGAGTCGACCTGCGCGAGCAAGGTGGTCGGCACCTGCACATAAGGCACACCGCGCATGTAGCAGGCCGCCGCGAACCCGGTCATGTCGCCCACCACACCGCCGCCGAGCGCGAAAAGCGTGGTCGAGCGATCGCACGCGGCACCGAGCAACGCGTCGAAGATCGTGTTGAGCGTGGCCCAGTCCTTGTAGGCCTCGCCATCGGGCAGCGTGACCAGGTGCGTGCTGGCGAACCGGCCCTGCAGAGCGCGCGCGAGACGATCGGCAAACAGCGGCGCCACCGTGTCGTTGGTCACAATCACCGCCGCGCTCGCAGCGGGCAGCGAAGCAAAGGTGTCCGGCCGGTCCAGCAGGCCAGCGCCGATGACGATCGGGTAACTGCGGCCTTCGAGGTCGATCGTGACGCTGGCAGGTTGGGTTGTCATGGCGAGGGGTCGATGACCGAAGGCACGCTGTAGGGGTCGATGATGCCCCCGAGTTCGAGCTGCGTGAGGATGGTGGAGACGAGCGTGGGAATCGACGAGCGGCCGGTGGCCACCACGAAGTGTGCCGTCTCCAGGTACAGCGGGTCGCGCACCGCGTGCAGCTCGCGCAGGCGCTGCAACGGGTCGTCGACTCGCAGCAGCGGCCGCTTGTTGTCGAAACGCAGCCGCCGGAACAGTGCTTCGGGCGTGGTGTTCAGGTAGAGCACCGTCGAGCGTCGGCGCAGTGTTTCGCGGTTCGCAGCGCGCAACACGGTGCCCCCGCCGGTGGCGAGCACGCCCTGGAAAGTGCGGGTGATGTCGCCGATCACGTCTTGCTCGACATCACGAAAACTCTCTTCGCCTTCACGCTCAAAGAAGCTGCGAATCGATTCACCGATCCGCTCTTCGATGACCTGGTCCGAGTCGATCAGCGCGAGATTCAGCCGTTTGGCAAGGTGCCGCGCGACAGTGGACTTGCCACCGCCGGGCATGCCGATCAGGCTGAGGAGCACGTTCCCGTCAGTTGGGCACGGCGCAGGCGTTAACGCCAAAGGGGCTGACGGCGCCAGCCGGCGCATTGGTGGCGCTGTTGAAGTCGTCTGACAAGCCGGGCACGAAGAAGATCGCCTCTTTGAACGACTCCGTTCCGGAGACCACGGCTTCGGCGCGCAACTTCACCTCGACCCACGGCGCATAGCTTTCAGCGTAAATCAGGGAGACCGTTCCGCGACCAGTCGCGTCGGTTGTCAAGATCCCTGTCGACGCGGCGGTTGTCTGGGTCGACGTGGTGACAGAGATAACGTTGCCCGGCTCGAGAGCGCCGTTGCCGTTGAAATCCTCACCTGCGTCGAGCACACCGTTGTAGGCATTGGCGACATTTCCACCGCCGTTGTCTTCGTTGGCGCAAGTGATCACGTTGGCCTCGCCCAACTGGTAGCCCCACCCACCCGGCGTGAAGAATGCCAGCCTTCCCTTGCGGTAACGCAGTGGGAGGACTTTGATGGTCAGAGTGATGTTCGGTACGGCCACGCCGTTCGCATCGGTCACGTAGACGACCCAATCCTTCTTGTAGGTCTGTGGGTCGATGTTCGAGATCACGTTTCCGGTGCCCAGCGCGATGAACAATGCGCTCTGGTTGACGGTCATCGTGGCGTCGCCGAAGACGGTCGAGTTAGACGCGACCGTGGCCCGCAAGACCACGCCGTTGCTGGCGGTGGTGTTCGGTCCGGCAACGAACTGCACCGAAGCCTGCCCGCTGCCATCGGTCGTTGCGGAAGCAAGGCTGAGGCTGCCGCCGCTGGGATCGGCAATGCGATTGAAGTTGACTGCGACGCCACTGACCGGATTACCCACCGCGTCGGTCACCGTCGCGAGGATTCGCGCCTGTTGCGCGGTGGCGCCTCCGGGATTGGGCCCAATGGCCGTGGGAGTGGTTTGCAGCACCAGCTTGGCCGGGGCTTGCGCGACGAATTCGACCGGCAACGTCGCCTGAGCCGAGCTACCGGTGCCTGAGTTGGTGAACGTCGCCTGGACAATCGCAGGGCTCGCTGTTGTCGACGTGATCGACACAGTCACGCGCCCGTTCGCCGCGGTCACGCCGCTCGGCGTGATGGTGCCGGCGGTGATTGCGAAAAGTATCGAGGCGCCCGCCACCGGGGCGCCGTTCGACAGGTATTCAAGCGTGACGTTTGAACTTGTGCCGACCGGAATCTTCTTGCCGGGATCCGGGCTGATAAAAGTGAAAGCCTCGGCACTGACCAGTATGTCGGCCGACTTTGACGTGCCCGCCGCATCGAACTTGAGTTTGTCGGTGCCTGAGTTTGTCGCGGTGTAGGTGAGGTTGGCGGCGCCCTGCGCATCGGTGGTGATCGTGTTGGCCGACAGCCCGTTGTTCAAGCTGCTGCTGACCGCGACCGACAGGCCGGAAATGACCGCGCCCTTCGAATCGACGGCCTTGACGCCGACATCTGCGGTCTTGCCCAGCGTCACCGTGGTCACGCCCGCATAAGTCAACACAGTGCCGACCACCGGGATCACGATCTGCCCCCGCGCCCCGCCCGAGGAGGCGGTGACGGTGATGCTGCGGTTGCTCTTGTTCGCACCAGCCGACAGGACAGCAGTCGCGACACCGCTCTTGTCGCTCACGGTCGCCGCCGACGTCAGCGTTCCGGAATCGGTCGCAAACGTGACCGGCGCATCGGCGAGCGCCACGTTGCCACTGCCCTTGACGATGGCGGAGATGGTGACCTGGTCGCCACCGCTGCCGATTTGCACTGCGCTGGCGATCACATCGACCGCCGTGGCAGAAGATGTCGGCGTGGTGCCTGGTCCGCCACCGAACGGCGGGGTTCCCTCACTCCCACCCCCGCCGCTGCAGGCCGCGAGGCCCAGCGCAACCAGCCATACAAAAGTTTGTCGCAGCATCTTCATTTTGTGAAGCTCACTCGTTATCTCGCGTCAATGTCGGTCGGGGTGTCAGCGAACCGCGGTCCTGTCCGACACGACCTTCGGGGTCAGGAAGATCAGCAGCTCGGTTTTTGTCGAAGCCTTGGTCTTCGTCTTGAACAGGTTGCCGAGGTAGGGGATGTCGCCCAACAACGGCACCTTCGACACGTCTTCGCGGTCGAGCTGCTCGAAGATGCCACCGATCACGACCGTGCCGCCGTTCTCGACCAGCACCTGGGTCTTGACGTGCTTGGTGTTGATTGCAAAACCGGCGCTGCCGGCAAGCGCACCACGGCTGTCCTTGGTGATGTCGACGTCGAGAATCACGTTGCCTTCCGGCGTGATCTGCGGCGTGACTTCGAGCTTGAGGTTGGCCTTGCGGAAGACGATCGACGTGGCACCGCTCGACGTGGCCACCTGGTAAGGAATTTCTTCGCCTTGCTCGATGATCGCCTTTTGCTGGTCGGCGGTGATGACACGCGGGCTCGACACCAGCTTGCCCTTACCTTCGGCTTCCAGCGCTGAAATCTCGAGGTTCAGGAAGCGGTTCGCGGTGGCGCTGAACAGTGACAGCGCGAACGTGGCGGCGTCGAAGCCACCTTGCCCTGTGGCCGGCAGGTTCACGAAGTTCGTGTCGCTGAAGTTCACCGTGTTGCCGTTTTGCAGCGTTTGCCCGCCCACCGCGTTGAGGTTCGCCCCCGGTGAGATTCGTGTGCCGCCGCCGACGCTGTAGCCGGGGACACCACCACGCACACCGCGCAGGTCCGACGCACCGAGCTTCACACCCAGCGAACGCCCGAAGGTCTCATCGGCCTCGACGATGCGCGATTCGATCAAGACCTGGCGCACCGGAATGTCGATCTTGGAGATCAAGGTTTGAATTTCTTCGAGCTTCGAGGGAATGTCGCTGACGAAGAGCTGATTGGTGCGGCTCTCTGAAATGACCGAGCCGCGCGACGAGAGGATGCGTGCACTGGCGCCACCACCGCCAGATGAGCCTTGCCCCGAGAGGCCCTTGGCGACATCTTCCGCTTTTGCATAGTTGAGCTGGAAAGACTGGGTGCGCACCGGCTCGAGCGATGCGACCTGAGCCTTCGCCTCGAGTTCGATCTTTTCCTTGGCGTTGAGTTCGTCTTTCGGCGCGATCAGGATCACGTTGCCCGACTTGCGCAGGCCGAGTGCCTTGGCTTGCAGGATGATGTCGAGCGCCTGATCCCAGGGCACGTCTTTAAGACGCAAGGTCACGTTGCCGGTTACGGTGTCGCTGGTCACGACGTTGAAGTTGGTGAAGTCGGCGATCACCTGAAGCAGCGCACGAACCTCGATGTTCTGGAAGTTGAGCGAGAGCTTTTCACCGGCGTAACCCACGCCCTGCGTGAGCTTGTTCGGGTCGACCTTCTGTGGGCGGACTTCGAGCACGAACTGGTTGTCGCTCTGGTAAGCACTGTGCTCCCAGTTGCCCTTCGGCTCGATCAGCATGCGCACGCGATCACCACTTTGTGTGGTGGTGACGGTGTTGATGGGCGTGCCGAAGTCGGTCACGTCGAGGCGACGGCGCAGGTTGTCGGGCACGGTCGAGCGCAGGAACTCGACAACCAGATTCTGGCCTTGCTGGCGAATGTCAACCCCGACCTGATTGTTTGGCAAATCGACGATGACACGACCGGCACCGTCGCTGCCGCGGCGGAAGTCGATGTCTTTCAGCGCGAGTGGGTTGCGGTTCAGGCTCTCGGCGAAACGCACGGGCTCGGGTGAAGCCGCTGCGGCGGTGGTCGTCGCTGCGGGCGCCGCAGTGCCGTCGAGGATCAACAGCAAAACCTTGCCTTGCAACTCGGCCCGGTAGCTCGCGGCCTTCTTGAGGTTGAGCACGAGGCGAGTGCGTTCGCCGGCTTGCGCCACGTTCACCGAGCGCAGGTTGCCCTGGTTGACTTCGACACTGGGCTTGCCCAGGCCGTTACTGACGCCGGGCAGGTCGATCGCGATGCGCGGAGGGGTCTGGATCGTGAAGCCGGCCGGCACCGCCGAGAGCGGTTCCGAGAGTTCGATGCGAACGACCTCGGAGCCTGCCTGCTGGGTGGTGTTGATCGACTGGATCGCGTTTTGCGCCATCGCAGGTGCGCAGGCGCCAACGAACAGCGCGAGCGCCAAGGCACGGGAGCGCCACTTAGCTGTCATCTGATTCTCCTGATTGCTCTTCATCGCGCCTTCTCCTGGAGCTGGAGGGCGCTGGTGCGCTCAATCCATTCGCCCGCTGCATCCTGAACAATTTCCCTGAGCGAAAGGTCGGTCTCGGAAATCTTGGTGATCTTTCCGTAGTTCTGCCCAAGGTAGTCGCCCTGCTTTACCTGATAGAGCAGGTTGTCGACCCGCAGCAAGGCATAGGGCCGGCCTGACTTCGACACGCTGCCCACCATGCTCATACTGTCGAGCGGGTAAGCCTCGAGCGGCTCTTTGCGGCGGTTGATTTCCGCAGCGAGCAGCGAGTTGGGCTGACGCGCTTCCTGCTTCAACGCGACCGAGAGCTTTTGCGTGCTGAAGGGCTCCACGCTCGCGAGCTGCGTGTAGGCCTGCGGGTTGAACTTCTTGGGGGCCGAGAGCGGCTGCACGCTGGGTTTGACCTCGCGCTTTTGCTGCTCCATCCACTGCGTGAGTTCGCCTTGTTCGTCGCTGCAACCGGCCAGCGGCAGCGCCATGGCGAGCAGCATTGCGCTCGTGGCCAGCAGGCCCATGGCGGGGTGTCGTGGGAGCGTCTTCATTTCTTCGCCCCCGCCTTGGCCTTGGCGGCCGCGTTCTGGCGGATGGTTTCGATCTCGGTCTGGTCGAGATAACGGTAGGTGCGCGCCGTGGCTTCCATCGAGAGCAGGCCCGAAGGATCCTTGGTGGTGGCCAGGCTGAGATTGTGCAAGGTGACGATGCGCGAGAGGTTGGCGATGTCACCGGCGAAGGCGCCGATGTCGTGGTAACGGCCGCTCACCTTGATCGCGATCGGCAACTCGGCGTAGTAGTCCTTGACGACCACCTGGCCGGGCCGGAACAGTTCGAACTGCAGGCCGCGGCCCAGACCGGCCTGGTTGATGTCGGAGAGCAACGCATCCATCTCGGCCTTGCCGGGGAGCTGCTTTTCGAGCTGGGTCACGTACTCCTCGACCTGCAGCTTCTGCTTGCGGAGTTCGGCCAGGTTCACGGCCTGGCCCAGCTTGGCGCGGTAATCGGTCTTGAGCGTGGGCTCGCGGTTGCGCTCGGTGTCGAGCTCGTCGTGCGCGGTGGCCAGCAGAAGGAACCAGCCGACGACGACCATGGCGAGCGCCACCGCCAGGAAGGACAGCAGCTTGGGAAGGATCGGCCATTGGCCGGGTTCGTTGGGGTTGAGCCCGCGGAACTGCGAGGCCGCGCTCTGCATCAGCGCGTTCATGTCGATGCCGGTTTTTTCTTTGGTGGCCATGTCGGCCTCAAACCTTCTTGGCAGCCGCGGCCGCAGCAGCGCTGGCGGCACCCGCCGGTGACGATGCACCCGAGGCGGCAGCACCCGGCGCCGCGATGTCTTGCGGGCGCTTCACCGCCACGCGCACCGAGAAATCGAACAAGCGCTTTTGCTCCTTGTTGGCCGCAGTCACCACCGTGGCCTTGCTTTCGATCAGCTCGGGCTTGA
>JANYFX010000177.1 GCA_025359585.1 Rhizobacter sp.
CACCGGCTCCTGCGGCAGGTAGCCGATGTTCAGGCCGGGCATCGGCGTGGCTTCGCCTTCGATGTCTCTGTCGATGCCGGCCATGATCTTGAGCAGCGTGCTCTTGCCCGAGCCGTTCGTGCCGAGCACGCCGATCTTGGCGCCGGGGAAGAAGCTGAGCGAAATGTCCTTGAGGATCTGCCGCTTCGGCGGCACGATCTTGCCGACGCGGTTCATTGTGAAAACGTACTGAGCCATGAATTCGAATCCCGGAGAAAGTCAGAAGGCTTGAGGCATACGCCGCAGAACGCGGGTGCCGACAGGCGCTATTGTCGCCGCTTCGCCATCGCGGGTCATGGCAGCCGGTTAGAATGCGCGCACCAGCACACGCTTCAGTCACTGTGCTGCCGTCATCCTGACCTGAGCCCCGCGCTCAAAACACCCTCTCTGCCTGCGACTGGCGCCCGATGTACGAGCGACAGGCCGACCCCTCCGTTTGGAATCCCATGTCTTTTGACACTCTCGGCCTCGCCGAGCCCTTGCTGCGTGCCGTTGCGGAATACGGCTACACCACCCCCACCCCGATCCAGATGCAGGCCATTCCCGCCGTGCTCTCCGGCGGCGACGTGATGGGCGGCGCCCAGACCGGCACCGGCAAGACCGCCGGCTTCGTGCTGCCGATGTTGCACCGCCTGATGGCCAACCCCGCCGTGCGCGACGCCAAGGGCCGCCTGCCGATCCGCGCGCTGATCCTCACCCCCACCCGCGAACTCGCCGCACAGGTCGAAGAAAGCGTTCGCACCTACGGCAAGCACAGCAAGCTCACCAGCATGGTGATGTTCGGCGGCGTCGGCATGCAGCCGCAGATCGACAAGCTGCGCCGCGGCGTCGACATCCTCGTGGCCACCCCCGGCCGCCTGCTCGACCACCACCAGCAGCGCACGCTCGACCTGTCGCACGTGCAGATCTTCGTGCTGGACGAAGCCGACCGCATGCTCGACATGGGCTTCGTGCATGACATCAAGAAGGTGCTCGCGGTGCTGCCGCCGAAGAAGCAGAGCCTGCTGTTCAGCGCGACCTTCAGCGACGAGATCAAGGCCCTGGCCGACCGCCTGCTGAACGCGCCGGTGCTGATCGAAGTGGCGCGCCGCAACCAGACCGCCGAGACCATCGCGCAGAAGGTGCACCCGGTTGGCCGCGAAAAGAAGAAAGACCTGCTCGTGCACCTGATCAAGTCGAACGACTGGGACCAGGTGCTGGTGTTCACGCGCATGAAACACGGCGCGAACCGGCTGGTCGAGCACCTGCTGAAAGAAAACATCAGCGCGATGGCGATCCACGGCAACAAGAGCCAGACCGCGCGCACCAAGGCGCTGGCCGAGTTCAAGACCGGCGACCTGACGGTGCTGGTGGCGACCGACATCGCCGCGCGTGGCATCGACATCGACATGCTGCCGCACGTGGTGAACTACGAGTTGCCCAACGTGCCCGAAGACTATGTGCACCGCATCGGCCGCACCGGCCGCGCCGGCGCCAAGGGCGAAGCGGTGTCGCTGGTCTGTGTCGACGAAAACGGCTTCCTGCGCGACATCGAGCGGCTCATCAAGCGCGAGATCCCGAAAGAGATCGTGCCCGGCTTCGAACCGCACCCGAGCGAAAAAGCGGAGCCGATCGTGCTCGGCCGCATGGTGATCGGCGAAGGCGCCGGCCGCGGTGGCCAGCGTCATCACGCCGGTGGCCGGGGTGGCAATGGCGGTGGTGGTGGTGGCGGCGGCCGAGGCGGCAACGACTCGCGCTCGGCCCCGCGCCCGGGCGGCGCGCGCCCCGACGGCCAGCGCAGCGGCCGACCGCCGGCACGCGTCGGCCAGCCCAAGCGCTGAGCCGAAGCCGACTGTGGCGCCACGCGCCACACGGCAGGAATTGGACACAACCCGGCGCACGCGCGCCGGGTACAGTCGGCTCGCATGGGCCAAGGCAAAGTTTCATCACGCACCGCGCTGCTGGCCGGTGCCACCGGCCTGATCGGCCGCGCGCTGCTGCCGCTGCTGGAAAAGAGCGAGGTCTACTCGCTGGTGCACGTGCTCGTGCGGCGTGCGGTGAGCGGGATCGAAGCTCACCCCAAGGTCACGTTCCAGACCGTCGACTTCGCACACCTGCCACAACCGTTTCCGAAGGTCGACGACGTCTACATCGCGCTCGGCACCACGATCAAGGTCGCGGGCTCTGAAGCCGCGTTCCGGCAGGTCGATTTCGATTTCGTGGTCAACACCGCGCGCGCTGCGCGGGCGGCCGGTGCGCGCCGGCTGGCGATCGTGTCGGCACTCGGTGCGGATGCGAACTCGCGCGTGTTCTACAACCGCGTCAAAGGCGACATGCAGGCCAGCGTGGCCGGGCTCGGCTATGAATCGGTCGTGATCGCGCAGCCCTCGCTGCTGATGGGCGACCGCGCCGCACTTGGCCAACCCGTGCGCAGCGGCGAAGTCTGGGCAACACGAATTTTCACGCCCGTCATGTGGATGGTGCCCAAGGGCGTGCGGCCGATTCAGGCCAGTGCGGTGGCGAGCGCGATGCTCGCGGCCACCCTGTCCGGCAAGCCGGGTCTGCGGATCATGAGTTCGGGGCAGATGCAGGCGCGCCCGCGCTGATGTCAGGGCGCGACGCACTCGCGATCGTGCACGACGACGCGGCCTGCGTCGTCGTCGTCAAGCCCAGCGGTTTGCTCTCGGTGCCCGGGCGTGGCGAGCAAGTGCAGGACTGCCTCAGCGCGCGCGTGCAAGCCTTGTTCGGCGACGCACTGGTCGTGCACCGGCTCGACATGTCCACCTCGGGCCTGATGCTGTTCGCGCGCGGCGCCGCCGCACAACGCACGCTCAGCATCGCGTTCGCGGCACGTGAAGTGCACAAGCGTTATGTCGCCGTCGCCGACGGGCTCGTCGAACAGGACAGCGGCGAGATCGACCTGCCCCTGATGGCCGACTGGCCGAACCGACCGAAGCAGAAGTGGGACCGTGAACACGGCAAGCCCTCGCTGACACGCTACCGCGTGATAGCGCGCGACGATCCCGCGCGCAGCACGCGGCTCGATCTCGAACCGGTTACCGGGCGCGCCCACCAATTGCGCCTGCACCTGCTCAGCCTTGGCCACCCGATCCTCGGCGATGCGTTGTACGCGCCGCCCTCGGTGCAGGCTCGAGCCGACCGATTGCTGCTGCACGCGAGTGCGCTGCGCTTCACGCACCCGGTGAGCGCCGCGCCGATGGCTTTCGAAGCGGTCGCGCCCTTCTGATCCCGGCGCCTCGCGTTTCTATCCGCTGCCTTGCTTGATGCGCAAACGTTCGCGTGTCGCCTTGCCACGCTGTTTCCACACCGACAACTGCTGCTGCCGTTCCAGAACGCTCATCGTGTCGCGCCGCGTTTCACGCAGCAGCTTGTGGTAGTTGCGCAGGCGGTCGCTGCCCACACCTTCACGCACCGCGCAGCCGGGTTCGTCCTGGTGTTTGCAGTCGCGAAAGCGGCAGTTCGCAGCCAGCGATTCGATGTCGCCGAAGCTCAGCGCCAAAGTCGCTTCGTCAACGTCCGGCCGCAGTGTGCGCAAGCCCGGCGTGTCGATCACGCACGCCCCGCACGGCAGGCAATGCAGCGAGCGCGAGGTGGTCGTGTGCTTGCCACGGCTGTCGTGCTCGCGCACGGCGCCGGTGTCTTGCACCACCACACCGAGCAAGGTGTTCGTCAGCGTCGACTTGCCTGCCCCCGACGAGCCGAGCACCACGAGCGTCTGGCCCGCGCCGAGGTAGGCCGCGAGGCGTTCCTTCGTCTGCGGGTCGGTGCCATCGACCGCGAGCAGATCGACGTGCGCCGGCATGCGCCCTTGCAGCGACGCGATGCGTTCTTCGAGCGCGCCCTCGGTGCGCGCGATCACGTCGGCCTTGGTCAAGACGACAACCGGCAGCACGTCGCTGGACTGCACGAGCGCCAGGTAACGCTCGAGCCGGCGCGGGTTGAAGTCGTCGTCCAGCCCCATCACGAGCAAGGCCGTATCGACGTTGCTGACGACCGGGTGGCGCCGGCCGTCGGCATCGCGCCGCACGATGCGTGAGAGCGGCGGCACGCGCGCCTCGACCCAGAGCTGGCCGTGCACGTCGCGCTCGGCCAGCACCCAGTCGCCGACCGCGAGCGCGTTTTCTTCCTCGGCGAGTGTGCGCATCAGTCGCGGCAAGGCGCGAGCGCCGTGTTCGGCTTCGCCATCGTGCACACGCACGGTTTCGCGGTGCACTTCGGTGAGCCGCATCAGTTGTCTCGAATCCTCCTCGGTGTCGGGTGAGAGGGTGCTTGCAAGGTTTGCCAGCGCCGGCGTCAGGCCGAGTGCGCGCAGGCGTTCGAAATGAATCTGGATCATGGTGATCGTGAACCTTCGTTTCCAAAGGCGCGGGCCGCTCGCAGCCACGCGCCGGTCGGCCTGGGCGCAGGTGTGCGCCAGGCCAGCGGGTGGGGAAAGTCAGGTCGACGGCGGCATAAAGCCGTGCGCAGGATCAGGTCTCGATCAGCGCCCCGAAGGGTTCGGGGCACGGTGCCCGAAGGGCACCAGAAACATCAACGAGTACGAATGCGCAGGCTCAGGCGGCGGCCGACGTGAGGGCAATGTTGAATGTCTTCATGGGGCACCTCCTGCGGATCGTGGATCGGACGGTTGAGAAGCAGTTTGCTTGTCACCGGCGCGCAGTATGGGCCGAGCGGCGCGCTCGCGTCAACGGGTCTGCTTCGCTCGGGCGATGCGCCCTTGCTTTTATGCAACGCAGCCGCATTTGTCAGCAGGGTCTTCGGCGCCTCGTATGATCGCGCCGACTTGATTGCTCTTGAACTCAAAAGGACGTGGCGATGAAATCCCTGATCTTGGCTTTGTCGGTGGCGGTCTTCGCAGCCGGTATGGCGCCTTCGGTGAGCGAAGCCAAACGCCTCGGCGGCGGTGGTTCTTCGGGCATGCAACGCGCCACGCCGCCGCGCAGCACGCCCGATGCTGCGCCGGCCAAACCCGCGCAAGCGGCACCTGCCGCGCCGGCCGCTGCCGCAGCCCCCGCCGCTGCGCCAAAACGCTCGTGGATGGGGCCGCTCGCCGGCCTGGCTGCGGGCCTCGGCATCGCCGCGTTGATGAGCCACTTCGGCATGGGCGCCGAGTTCGGCAACATCATCATGATGGTGTTGCTGGCACTCGTCGCCTTTGTCGCGATCCGCTTCGTGATGGCGCGCTTCGGCCGCGGCAACGTGCAGCCTGCGATGGCCACGCCGAACGGCATGCAGTTCGCAGGCGCGGGCGCGCCTGCGCAGTTGCCGCAAGGTGGATCGGGCTGGGGCTCGGCGGCTTCCGCTGCGCCGATCGCATTGCCGGTCGCTGCGGGTGTGGTCGCGAACAACCTGCCCGATGGTTTCGATGCACCTGCGTTCGAGCGCATCGCGAAGATGATCTTCATTCGCCTGCAAGCGGCCAACGATGCGTCCGACCTGAACGACCTGCGCAACTTCACCACGCCGGAGATGTTCGCGTCGGTCCGCCTCGAACTCCAGGAGCGTGGCGCCAGCACGCAGCAGACCGACGTGGTGAAGATAGACGCCGAGGTGCTCGACTTCGCGACAGAGACCGAGCGCCAGGTCGTCAGCGTGCGTTTCCACGGCCTGATCCGCGAAGACAAGGACGGCGTGGCCAACCCCTTCGACGAGGTCTGGCACATGGTCAAGCCGCTCGACGGCAGCCGCGAGTGGGCCA
>JANYFX010000190.1 GCA_025359585.1 Rhizobacter sp.
GTGGTCTCGCGCTCGGGCACGTTGACGTATGAAGCCGTGGCGCAACTCACCGAGCTTGGCATTGGCCAGAGCAGCGCGGTTGGCATCGGCGGCGACCCGATCAACGGGCTGAAGCACATAGACATCATGCAGCTCTTCAACGACGACCCGAACACCGACGCGGTGATCATGATCGGCGAGATCGGCGGCCCCGACGAAGCCGATGCTGCGCGCTGGTGCCAGAAGAACATGAAAAAGCCGATCGTCGGTTTCATCGCTGGTGTGACCGCGCCGGCCGGCAAGCGCATGGGCCACGCCGGTGCGCTGATCTCGGGTGGCGCCGACACGGCCGATGCCAAGCTCGAAGTGATGGAAGCCTGTGGCTTCACCGTCACGCGCAACCCGTCCGAGATGGGCAAGCTGCTCAAGGCTTTGCTGTAAGCCTGGCCAGCGCGCGGGCGGCTTGTCGCCCGCGCTGTGCCGGTCGCGGCGTCCGTACTACTACGAACGCTGCCTGGACTGCCGCTGCCTAGAATCGGCTCGGCCAGAAACGGGCGCGCCCTGCGTCGTCGCCGGTGCCATCAACCAACGGGTTACCTCATGGATCTCTCGTCAAGCGCCTTCTGGGCGGCACTCGGTTCGATCATTCTTGCCAACATCGTGCTGTCGGGAGACAACGCGGTGGTGATCGCGATGGCCGCGCGCTCCCTGCCTGCTCACCAGCAGAAGAAGGCGATCTTCTGGGGCAGCGCCGCGGCGATCGTGATGCGGATCATCCTGACGCTGATCGCGGTCGAGATGCTGAAGTGGCCGTACCTGAAGATCATCGGCGCCTTGCTGCTGCTGTACATCGGCATCACGCTGCTGAGCGAAGGCGGCGATGACGAAGAAGGCCACAACGAGATCGGCGGGCTGGGTGCGGCGATCCGCACCATTCTCGTGGCCGACCTCGTGATGAGCCTGGACAACGTGCTCGCCGTGGCGGCTGCGGCCAAGGGCAACACGCCGCTGCTGGTCATCGGCCTGGCGGTGAGCATTCCGCTCATCATCTTCGGCAGCACGCTGCTGCTCAAGGTGATGGACCGCTTCCCGATCATCATCACGCTCGGTGCGGCGTTGCTCGGTTTCCTCGCGGGCGAAATGTTCCTGACCGACCCGGCCGTGACGGCACGCTTCGGCGAGATCTCGCACGACGTGATCAACTTTGCCGCCGCCGGTGGTGCCGTGTTCGTGGTCGTGGTCGGCCTCTGGCTGCAGCGCCGCGCGCAGGCCAGCGCAAAGCCCTCGGCTTGACACGAGCCGGCTTCGCCGGCTTAATCAAATCAGAAGGGGAGTAGCTCGACTCCAGCCCTGCCACCGTTCACCCGGCGGCAGTGTGAAAGTTCAGGCAAGCCGTCAGTACGCAGCGCGTCCACCAGGAAGCGCCGCCGGTTTGCCAGGCCACAAAATTCATTCCATGCCGAGCAAGACCTTCGATGCAGGCCGCGTGAGCGGCAGGCTCGAGGCCGGCATGCGTTTCAGCTGAAACAGGCCCCCGATCCTGCGGTCTCCATGCGGTTTGCACCGTCTGTCGTGCAACTCATTCGGAGCCCTCATGGAGCCTTTTTCCGCCGCCTGGCTGTCAGCATTGCTGGCCATCGTTCTGATCGACCTCGTGCTCGCTGGCGACAACGCCATCGTCATCGCCCTGGCCGCGCGCCAGTTGCCCGCCCGGCTGCAACGCCGTGCCATTCTCTGGGGTGCCGTTGGCGCCATTGCCGTGCGCAGCCTGATGACGATCGGTGTCGTCTGGCTGCTCAAGATTCCGGGGCTCATGCTGGTCGGTGGTCTGGGGCTCGTCTGGATCGCCTACAAGCTGCTCACACCGCAGAGCGGTGAGGCCGGGCACAGCGTCAAGGCCACCACGTTCTGGGCCGCGATGCAAACCATCGTGATCGCCGATGCGCTGATGGGCGTGGACAACGTGCTCGGCGTGGCGGGTGCCGCCAGCGGCAACTTCGACCTGGTCGTGATCGGCCTTCTGATCAGCGTGCCGATCGTCGTGTTCGGCAGTACTTTTGTGCTCAAGCTCGTCGAGCGCTTCGCGATCATCGTCTACATCGGCGCCGGCGTGCTCGCGTTCACCGCTGCGCACATGATCGTCGGCGAGCCGCTGCTCGATGCGGTGTACGACCCCAGTCCGGTCTACCGCGTGCTCACGCACGCGGTGCTGATCGCCGGCGTGCTCGGCGCCGGCTGGTGGGCCTCGCGCAGTGCTGCTGCCGCGCAAACCCCTCGACCGATTGTTTGACCCCTTCCACAGGAGAACGAAGATGGAAAAGATCGCTGTGTTCGTCAACGACGCCGAGTACGCGCGGCACCTGCTCCAACCCATGTTGCAGGGCGCAGGCCCGACCCAGTGGGTGCTGGTCGCTTGTGCGCCCAGGCTGTCGCGCCACATCGGCCGCTGGGTCTCGCATTCGGCGCGCCAGCAATGGCGCGAGCGCTGGGCCACCGAACTGTTCGGAGCGCTGGAGCCCGCACTCAGCGCGCAGCCGAGCGCCAAGGTCGAAAAGCTGTTGGCGACGCGAGCGCTGATCGAGGTGTCGGCGCGGCTGCAATCGCGCCTGCACAACGTGCGGCTGCTGGACGCACGCCGGCCCCGCCTGGGCCGAATCGACGAGCCGATCACGGCCGAACAACCGGCCGCAGACGCCGCGCGCTGGGCCGGCCCCGTGGCGGCCGCCACGGGGTTGACGGCGATGCTCACGCTCGTCGACTGAAGCGCCCCGAAGCGGGCCGCCGAGCGCCCCGCGTCGGCCGCGCGAGGCTGTGCTAACGTGCCCGCCGAATGAGCCGGCGTGACATGACGACCCCCCGCTTCCGACCGTGGCAGACCTTGCGTTGCCGATGACGGCCGGAGCGCTCCTTTGGGTCGCAGCGGCGCTCGTCGCGGTCACGGTGCATCTGGTCTGGGGTCTGCCGAGGTTGAGCACGCACGCAGCCTGGCTGCTCACCGCAGCACTCGTCGTTGCCGGTGCGGGCGCCTGCTTCTGGGTTGCCAGCGGGGTCCTGGTCCCATTGACGGCGCTGGTCTTCGGCCATGTGGGGTGGTGGCTGCGCGGCGCGCGCGCGCAACGGCCGGGCCTGCCCGCACTCCGCGCACAGGTCGCCGCGCCACCCGCCACAGCGCCCGCAGACAGCGCCCCGCCTGCGTCCAACCTGGGCCGGGCAACGCTCGGCCGCTACCGCATCGAACGCGAGATCGGCCGCGGCGCGATGGGCGCCGTCTACCTCGGGCTCGACCCGCAGATCGGCCGCCAGGTCGCGATCAAGACCATGGCGCTGGGCCGCGAGTTTGCCGGCGCCGAGCTGGTCGAGGCGCGCACGCGTTTTTTCCGCGAGGCCGAAATGGCCGGCCGCTTGCAGCACCACGACATCGTCACGATCTTCGACGCCGGCGAAGAAGACGGCCTCGCCTACATCGCGATGGAGTTCGTCAAGGGACACGACCTGTTGCCCTACACCGTGCCGGGAAAATTGCTGCCGCTCGGCGACGTTCTGCAGACCGTGGCGCGCGTGGCCGAAGCGCTGGCCTACGCGCACCGGCAAGGCGTGGTGCACCGCGACATCAAGCCGGCCAACGTGATGGTCGATGCGGCCTCGAACACCGTCAAGGTCACCGACTTCGGCATCGCCCGCGTGGCCGACGCGAGCCGCACCCGCACCGGCCGCGTGCTGGGCACGCCCTCGTTCATGTCGCCCGAGCAGATGGCCGGCGGGCGGGTCGACGGCCGCTCCGATCTCTACTCGCTCGGCGTGATGCTGTTCCAGCTCGTCACCGGCGCGCTGCCGCACGCGTCCGATTCGATGGCGCGGCTGATGCACCAGATCGCCGTCGACCCGGCGCCCGATGTGCGCACGCTGCGCCCCGAGTTGCCGGCTTCTCTGGCTCGCCTGATCGCGAACGTGCTCGAAAAGCGCCCCGAGCTGCGCCCGGCCGACGGCGCACAAATGGCCGCGGAGTTGCTCGCGATCCAGACCGAACCCGGCGCCGAACCTGCTATGCCGCTGGCCGCAGGCCAGCCCGACGCACCCCGATCGGGCACTTTCGAGGCGACCGTGAAGTTTTCGCCCGCCGATCCAAGGCACAATTCCGAGCTCTGACGCCCGCTGCCGACCGAGCACATGCCTGCAAGCCTTCGACCATGACCTTCGAATTTTTCAGCGCCACCGACACCGGCAGAGCGCGCAACAACAACGAAGATTCGGTGGCGGTGGACGAACCGAC
Source organism: Rhizobacter sp. (assembly GCA_025359585.1). GTDB lineage: Bacteria > Pseudomonadota > Gammaproteobacteria > Burkholderiales > Burkholderiaceae_C > LMDS01. The sequence continues at coordinate 4,250 of JANYFX010000190.1, forward strand.
CGCACTGGTGATCCTGGCCGACGGCATGGGCGGCTACAACGCCGGCGAAGTGGCCAGCGGCATGGTCACCTCGTTCATCAAGACCGAACTCGGGCGCTGGCTCAGCGAAGCCTCCGAAAACGCCACCGACACCGACGTTCGCCGCGCGATGGACATCTGCGTCGACAACGCCAACCGCGCCATCTTCAACGCCGCCAACTCCAACCCGCAGTACGCCGGCATGGGCACCACCTTGGTGGTCGGTGTGTTCCGCGATTCGCGCCTGCTGATGGGCCACGTGGGCGACTCGCGCGCCTACCGCCTGCGCGCCTCGCGGCTGGTGCAGATCACACACGACCATTCGCTGCTGCAAGAGCAGATCGATTCCGGCCTCATCACGCAAGAGCAGGCCGCGTTCTCGTCCAACAAGAACCTGGTGACGCGCGCCGTTGGGGTGGAAGACACGGTTTTGCTCGAAACGCACTTGCACGACGTGCTGCCCGGCGACACCTACCTGCTATGCTCCGACGGGCTCTCCGACATGCTGGACGATGAAAGCATCGCGCAGCTCATGTTGGGTTGCGAGACCTTGCCGGAGGCGGCCAACGCGCTGGTCGAAGCAGCCAACGATGCCGGCGGCAAGGATAATATTTCGGTGGTTCTCGCGCGTGTGCGCGGCCCGAGCGGCACGGCCAAATCATGGTGGCCGTTCAGGCGTTGATACAGTGTGATTGAGCGCCGCGGCCGCAGGGGCCACCGGACAAAAGAGACTTGAAGAGACGACAAGGTCTTACAGAAAAGGTCAACAAGCATGGGCAAACTGGTCGTATCGCTCGACGGTGTGGTGATCAAGGAAGTTCAGATCACCAAAGACAAAACCACGCTTGGCCGCCGGCCCTACAACGACATCGTGATCGACAACCTCGCGGTCAGCGGCGAACACGCCGTGCTGCAGATGGTGGGCGCCGATGTTTTCATCGAAGACCTCAACAGCACCAACGGCACGTACATCAACGGCAAGGCTGTCAAAAAGCAGCTGCTCACGCACAACGACACGGTCGAGATCGGCAAGTACAAGATCAAGTTCCTGGTCGAAGACGGCACCGACTACGAAAAGACCATGATCATGAAGCCGGGGGCGATGCC
>JANYFX010000495.1 GCA_025359585.1 Rhizobacter sp.
TGCACATGATCCGCAAGGGGCAGTTCGACTGCCCCGATGGCAAAGCCATGTCCGCAACAGACCAGTTCTATTCTCTGGCTGTTTGATCCGCTTTCCTCAGCGCGGCGTCGCTGACCCTCGCGTCCCTATTGCGACAGAGCCCTGGTTCGCGCTGCCTGTGTGACCTCGCCGAACCCCGCGCACGGCATCCGAATGGCTGAGCAATGTCGCTAATCAAGATTGCGCTTGGCGGAATGTCCCCAGGCCGCACGCTCAGGGTGGGCTAAGTCACGGCGTCCAGTCTTCGCAGAGGCGCGCATTTGCGCCTTCCTTCGATCGGAGATTCGACGTGATGCGTTCAACCAAACTCCTGCTGGTGGCGTCGGCTGCCATCGTCCTCGCCTCTGCGGGCGTGTTTGCGGCCACTTCAAACGACGCCCTTTTCGGGCCTCCAGCGGCCATCAGTCTTGCCCAAGCTGTCACCACTGCCGAACAACACGTGACCGGCAAGGCCATCCGCGCCGAATACGAGAAGTACGGCGTCCGCGGCCAATGGGGTTACGACGTGGAAGTGATCGTCGGAGCCAAAGTATTCGACGTGCGTGTCGATCCCACCACAGGCGCAATCCTTTCATCGCAGGAGGACCGCGCCGATCGAGACGACAGAAAAGACTGAGGTCGGCGGGTACCGCCACTGTGAACCACGAACTGCGACGAGAGCCCGATGGAATCGCTCAACCAGACCCTTTTCCTGCACCTCAACGCCGGGCCGCACCCTTCGCTCTGGACGCTCGTCGTTTCCGGCTTCTTGGCCGAAGTCGCGATCGGTCTGATTCCTCTGACGTTGCTCGTCGGCTGGCTGCGCGGCACCGAGTCAACTCGCAAGGTAGTGCTCGAGGCCGTGGCCAGTGGCGTCCTTGCGATCGCCTTCAATCAGCTCATCGATTTGGTGTGGCAGCACCCGCGCCCGTTCATGATCGCACTCGGGCACACGTACCTCACCCACGCCGCTGACTCTTCGTTCCCCAGTGATCACCTGAGCCTGTGGTGGGCGGTCTCGTTCACGCTGCTCTTGCATCCCGGCACACGGCTGTCGGGCATGGTGATGAGCGTCGCCGGCTTATCGGTCGCATGGTCTCGCATCTATATGGGCGTTCATTTTCCGCTGGACATGGCGGGCGCCGCGGTCTTCGCGTTCGTCAGCGCCTGGCTTTGCTTGTTCGCGCGCACCTGGCTCATCGAGCCGATCTTCCCCTGGGTGGCAGCTTTGCATCGAAAGCTGTTCGGGCCTTTGATCAGTCGCGGCTGGGTGCTGGAATGATGGGGCACACGGAGCGCACATGCTGTCTACTGGTCTTTTGAGCTGGTTCTCCAGTGACCAGGGCCTGATGGCGGTGCTGGCGCAGAACTGGCTGCTCGGCACCTGCCTGATCGCCGGCATCATTTTTGTCGAGACGGGCTTGGTCATCATGCCGTTCCTGCCGGGTGATTCTCTGCTGTTCGCGGCTGGGGCGTTTCTCGGACTGACGGGCACGTCACCGCTGGCACCGATGGCGATCATTGCTTTCGCCGCCATCGCTGGTGACGCCACGAACTACGGGGTCGGTTGCTCGTCGCTGGGACAGACGATCATTCGCAGGGGGTGGGTCAAGCCGAAGCACCTTGCGCAGACCCGCGCATGGTTCGACCGCTACGGTGGCGTGACGATCACCATCGGCAGGTTCATCCCGATCGTGCGAACCGTGGCGCCGTTTCTGGCCGGACTCTCCGGAATGAAGGCACGGCAATTCGCGCTGTACAACGTGGTCGGCGGACTTCTCTGGTGCAGCTTGCTGATGATGGCAGGCTTCTGGCTGGGCAAGATCATGTGGGTGCGCGAGCATCTGCACTGGTTGTCGCTCGTGATCGTGGCGTTGTCGCTGCTTCCGATCGCATGGCATCTTTTGGCTGAGAGAAGGAAGATCAAGGAGATCGCTCATGAGGGTGCTGCTGGTCGAGGACGACCGGATGATCGGAGAGGAGGTCGAGCGCGCACTGCGGGAGGCGGCCTATGCCACCGACTGGGTTCGCGATGGTGCGTTGGCGATCACCGCGATGGACACGCACGTCTACGACCTGGTGCTGCTGGATCTCGGACTTCCCCGCCGGGACGGTCACGAGGTCTTGGCGCACCTGCGAAGCAAGCAGGATTCGACCGGCGTGTTGATCGTCACCGCGCGCGACGCACTGGACGAGCGCCTGCGCGGCCTCGATGGCGGTGCCGACGACTATGTCGTCAAGCCGTTCGAAATGGCTGAACTGCTGGCACGCATGCGTGCCGTCGTCCGGCGCAAGTCGGGTGCTCCGCATCCGGTCATGAGCACCGGAGTCCTGACGCTCGACCCCGCAACGCGCGAGGTCAATTTCAAAGGCGTCTCCACCACCTTGACCGCACGTGAGTTCGCGCTCATGCAGGCGCTAATGATTCGCCCGGGGGCGATTCTGTCCCGGCGGGAACTGGAAGATCGCATCTACGGCTGGAACGAAGAGGTGGAGAGCAACGCCGTCGAGTTCCTCATCCACGCATTGCGCAAGCGGCTGGGCAGTGCCGTCATCAAGAATGTCAGGGGGGTGGGATGGATGGTTTCCAAAGAAAGCTGACGAATTCGCTTCAGTTCCGGCTCGCCGCTGCGTTGTCGACTCTCGTCATCACGCTCGCGGTCGGCGCCGGCGTCTTCTCGTTCTGGACCGCGTTCGAGGAGGCCAATGAACTCCAGGACGATCAGTTGCGTCAGATGGCTGCCCTCATCGATCAACATGAGGTGCCGGTGGAGTCGCTGCGTTCCGACGAGCTCGAAAGAGGTCTTGACCCAGACCTGCAGTTCGTCGTGAAGGTCATCGCAGGCCCTGCGGCGAGCGCGGTGGTGAACGGTGGCCCGCTGTCGGCGTTGCCGCTAACCGTTGCCGACGGTCTACAAACAGTGGTCGTCGGCCGTGAGTCGTGGCGCCTCTACGTGCGACCGCTGCACACGGGCGCGAAGCTGGTGGTCGGACAACAGACCGCCGCGCGGGACGAAATCGCCCGCACAGGTGCCTTGCGCACCGTTCTGCCATTGCTGGCGCTCGTGCCGGTCCTGTTGGTGCTTGTGGGTGTCATCGTGCGGCGCGCGCTCAAGCCGATTCTTGACTTGTCTCGGGAGCTGGATCGTCGCGGTGATAGCGATCTTGCAACCTTGCACGATGCCGAGGTTCCGAACGAGATCCGGCCATTCATCGCGTCAATCAACCGCCTGCTCGGACGCGTGACCCGCTCGATGGACGTGCAGCGCAGATTCGTCGCCGATGCGGCACACGAGCTGCGAACTCCGCTGACCGTCCTGTCGTTGCAGGCCGAGGCACTTGCCGGCAGGGAACTTCCGGACAGCGCGCGGGAGCGGGTGGTGAGTCTGCGCCAAGGGATACAGCGTGCAAGGTCGCTGCTCGAACAGTTGCTGACGCTGGCGCGGTTCGAGGCCGCGCCAGCCGCAACGACACGCCCTGCGCCAATCTCCGCATTGGCGGCAGTGCGCACGGTCATCGAGGAACAGTTGCCTCTGGCGGAAGAGAAGCACATCGATCTGGGTGTGGTGGGTGACGGTGCTGATGCGCTTGTTCACGTGCGCGATGTCGAGCTTCACTCCCTGTTGCGCAACCTGATCGACAACGCGCTGCGGTACACGCCACCGGGCGGCCGCGTCGACGTGGGTCTGAGGGCGGACGCTGGCGGTGTGACCGTTGAAGTCGCCGACAGCGGCCCTGGCATTCCCCGTGACGAGCGTGAGCGGGTATTCGATCCTTTCTACCGCGTGCTGGGGACGGAGACCGAAGGATCCGGGTTGGGTCTGTCCATCGTCAAGACCTTGGCAGACCGGATGGGCATCACTGTGCGGCTGGATGACGCGCGCTCAGGCGCTGGATTGGGTGGGCTTCGCGTGCTCGTGTCATTTCCTGCGACTCTGGCCAGTGCATGAGGAGGCTCCGCTCTTCGCGGCAACCCTCGTCATCGACGCCGAGTTTGTTGCCCGAGGAGCCGACCCGCGAGGCTGTGCTGCCGTCCACAACAAGCCTTCCGACGGAATGGACGCTGCGCATCTTCGCCCTGCTGGCATACGGCTTTGCCGTTCGCAACCTCGGCACGGTGTGGTGGGCCGATTGTTCTCGGGTGACCGCGCTGCTATTGCTGCTCACCGAGGGGTTCACGTTGATTCTGATATTACTGGCGCGACCGGCCCGATACCGCGATGCGACGTGGGCTTCGGTGCTTCTCAACATGTACGCGGCTCTCTCCTACGTGCTGTTCGACCCGCGCACGACGATTCAACTCGTTCCGGAATTCGCAGGGGCAGCATTGCAGGTCTGCGGGACGCTGTGGCAGTTCGCCGCCAAAGTCGTGATCGGGCGCTCGTTCGGCGTGCTTCCGGCGCTGCGAAGCGTCGTTGTCGGCGGGCCGTATCGCGTCGTTCGGCATCCGATCTACCTCGGCTATCTGGTCGGTCACGTCGCGTTCCTGCTCGTCAACTTCTCCCCGCGCAACCTGATCGTACTGAGTTTCTTGTACGGGGTTCAGGTTCTGCGCGTCAAGCGTGAAGAGGCCATCCTGTCGACCAACAGTGCCGACTATCGGCTGTATCGGCAACGGGTGCGTTGGCGACTCATTCCGTTCGTCTACTAGCTTTTCGCGCCGACAAACGTCGAAACTGCCAGTGGGCCGTAGGAGGATGATCAGCCGGCCAGAGGCGGAGATCGATCCCGCGGTGCGGCGTGTCAAGCGTGCTGCTTGAGCAGTGCTTCTCTGGCCCTCTCCGCCGGCGATTCAGCAGCCTCCTCCGCCTTCGCAGTGACCTTGGCAGCGGCAGCGCTGACCGGCGCGTTGCTGCCCTTTGATGTCAATGCTTCCGCGGCTTTTTGTGCCGGGGTTTCCGCAGCCTCTTCGGCCTTGGCGGCGGCAGCGCGAGCGGCAGCGCTGATTGACACCGTCGTGTTGGATGCGGTTGAGGTCTTTGGCAGATGTTTGTGCCCCGACACTGTTGAGATCGCTGTCACTTTGTGCGAAGGCGAACTGTGAATGGCGCTGGAAATTGAGTGGGTCATCTCTACCTCACAAAGCGAGTGGCAAGAAGGGCCTAACAAGTTTGGATGCTTCGGAACCAATCGAAGCCTCGATGAGGCGTCAAATCGCAACGCAACTCGAATGATTCCGCTGTTTTGAATTTGCGAACGGGGTTCGCCGAGTGCGCCGGGCTTCGGTCACCTCGCAGACGCGACCTCGGTGATTCGCTGGCGCCCGAAAGCGCCCTCCGGAATTCACTGCGATTCGCAAACTCAATGAAGGTCGAGACAGTGGGAAGCGGGGGATCGATGGGGCAGTTCTCGGAGCTCTCGATCAGGGCTGGGTTCGCGAGTGAAAAGCTATGACTGAGCTAAGTCAGCCTGGTCAAACTGACCGTTACCCCATGACATTGGCCCGGAGAAAACACCATGAACAAGTTGCCCGCGACAGAATCAAGCGACTGGGTCAACAAAGTCCCAGAAGTCACGCTGTCGTTCTGGTTCATCAAGATCATGTGCACCACGGTGGGCGAGACGGGAGCGGATTTTCTGGCGGTCAATGCGGGCTTGGGCCAGGGCGCAACCCGCACGGTCATGGCCGCCTTGCTGGCGACCGCCTTGTTCACGCAACTGCGCACCAGCCGCTACACCCCCTGGATTTACTGGCTCACGGTGGTATTGGTCAGCGTAGTCGGCACGCAGATCACCGACCTGCTGACCGACGGTCTGAGCGTGAGCCTGTACGTCAGCACATCGGTCTTCGCCGTACTGCTCGCGGCGATTTTCTTCGTCTGGTATCGGATCGAACGCACCTTGTCCATTCACGACGTCGTGACGCGCCGCCGCGAACTGTTCTACTGGGCTGCGATTCTCTGCACCTTCGCGCTCGGCACCGCAGCCGGCGACCTGGCGACCGAAGCGCTGCATATGGGATTCACCCTGGGCGCGATCGCGTTCGGCGCGCTGATCGCCGTGACGTACTCCGCCTGGCGCCTGGGCGGCAATGCGGTGCTGACCTTCTGGATCGCCTACATCCTGACGCGCCCGTTCGGCGCTGCGCTCGGCGATCTGCTGACGCAGGCCCAGGCGTACGGTGGCCTGGGTATCGGGCCCATGTGGACCAGTGCGTTGTTCCTGTCGTTGATCATCATACTGGTGGCTGCCGCGCAGTTCGGGATGAATGCAAGCAGGTCTGCTCATGCCATCGAATGAATCCTTTTCCCACTTCTCAAGGAGAAATCATGTCCGCGCAGCACAACCTTACTCGTCCTGTGGCCGCCGTATCGGCCGCTTTGCTCCTGGCCCTCGCAACGGGCTGCTCCAAGTCTGCCAACCAAGGTGGCCTGGGCGCAGCACCCGCCACATCTGCCCAGGCCGTCACGCCATTACAGGGCCAAGCCGCCTCCAAGCTGGGCGACCTCACAGCATTTCGCAATGTCGCCACCGACGTTGCCGCCATCGTTGACAAAGGCGATCTGCCTGCTGCCAAGGCACGCATCAAGGATCTGGAGGTCTCATGGGATTCGGCCGAAGCTGGGCTCAAGCCCCGGGCGGCTGATGATTGGCACGTGCTGGACAAGGCCATCGACCGCGCACTGAAGTCACTGCGCGCCGATGCGCCGACCCAGGCCGATTGCAAATCCGCCCTGGTGGCCCTGCTGAAGACCTTCGATGCGTTGCAAGGCCGGTCCTGAAAGCAACGGACATGGCTATTGCCAACCGGACCCAGAGCTAGGGTCACCTGGCAGTGGTCGTCGGATCTTTTCTGGAAGGCGAAATCGACTCCATCACAGATGCGCATTCCCGCTGCAACTTGACCAACCCAGTTTCCGACGGAAGGGTTGACGCGCGCCAGCTCAGAACGCTCGAACGCTTGTGCCAGACGATCGGTGTCGATAGGAGCGGTGCCGCACGCATCGCGAATGGCCTTCGTGATGCGATCGTCTCGGCCACCGGCCGGGACGGAAGCCCGCTGCTCCTCTCATGACGTGCACGCTTCAGCAACTCACTTCGTTTGGGATCGATGCGACTACCGTGCTGGCGCTTCAGCGCTAGATCGTACTGTTGCCGTTCGCGACCCCTGTCAACGTGAACACGGCCGCGCGAGAGGAGTGTTGGCAGTCGCCATACGGGGAATTGACTCTTCGAGTGCAGACCGGCTTATCAGACTGAGTACAGCGGATGCCGTTCAAGGACATCGTGTCTTTCAACTCACCAGTCCAGTCGTTCGCCCCGATCAAGGCGAACCTGGACGTGCGCTCGAGCCTAATCGTGATTGATGGGCGTCTTCGTCTCGCTGACCACGTACTGACCGAACGCTGACTGGTCCAGCGGCACGGCCTCAGGGACATTTCGGTGCTCGTGCGCGAGCAGGTCACAGGGTCGGAGCCAGTCGCGGTGCACCTAGCGCGCTGCATGCAATATGGTCTTCGTTTCAGGGTTGAGCGCAGGCTCATAAAACCGAGCAAGACGACCGCTCAACGCGGACACCGATAACGAGACTGCGGTTGAGCTCCGCGTTCGGTCAATCCCGGTGTCCGGAAAATCTGCATTGGCCGTCGACGTCGTTTCCGGCTGAATGACGCGCCACGAAAGGCGGGGGAACCGCGCCCCCACGGGCTGATCGTCGGGCAAGGAAAGCCCTTCGCGCAGTTCCAGCACCCCGCAGCTCTTCACCTGGTCAGGACTGACCCAAGGGCTTTGATCCAGGCGACCGTTGATCAACACCAGCGGCCGATCGGTCAGTTGTAATGCCAACGCACCGGCGGGAGCCCCGGGGCCTGACACGATGCAGATCGCCCCTCCTGATAGCGCCTGTCGCGCGGGCCCTTCCACCAGTCTGGCCAGTGCCTCGCTGTCGAAGGCTCGCCAATGATGATCTCGCAGCGCTTCAGGTCCACGCGGCGACGTAGCGTGGCTGAGAATCAGCAGGAAACCTTGAAGCACTGCGAACGCTTTCAGCGCCGGACGAAGCGGCACGCGCCGCCAATCGACCCGCGAGCTGAACAACTCCATCGCCGCCGGCACCGCAAACAGCAGAAACGGTGTGCCCCATTGCAGTTGCAGATCAGCGCCGGCGAAGATGCCGACCAAGGGCATGAAGGCGAGCGGCACCAGCCCCCAGCTCAACAGCAGTGCCCGTCCCGAATCCTGCGTCTTCTGATCTGTCGCAGCTGGGGGCAGCGAGACTGGCTTGACGGTAACCCCTCGCATCGCGTACAGCGCAGTCGCGAGCAGCAGCCATGCCGGCAGCGCGCGGTTCAGCAACTGGTCGATGAGCCAATGAAGCGCGTCGGTCCAGCGCGCTGTCGTGCCGAGGTGGGCGCCTAGCGAAGACTCCATTGCATACCGAATCGGCCCGAATTCGTGCGTACGCAACCAGAGGGTATGTGGCACGAAGATCAGCAGCACGATCAATGCCGCCAAGAGCAAGCCCGCGCGTTGACGGGCTTCGCGCCAACACCGCTGCTGAAACCAGAAGACGAGGACCGAGGCCATCGTGACGGCGATCTGGTACTTGGCAAGCGCCCCCAATCCCAGTGCGACGCCTAGCGCCGCCCACCAGCGCCGTTGCCCCGTGGTGTGTGCCTTCCAGCACAGCGTCAGGCTGGCCGCAGCGCAAAACATCAGCACGATGTTGTGGTTGAAGTAGTAGAGCCGCCCGTTGTAGTACGTGATGCACAGCACCGCCAGCAAGGCCAAGCTTGCATAGTGGTGTCCCCGCAGCCGAGACAGCAGCGACCATAGCAAGCCCATTGACGCCAACGTGAACGCGGCCCCGGTGACATAGCTGGTCCACGCGTTGGCGCCGAACAATTGCGCCGGCACCCAAATTAACCAGGTAGGTAGCGGTGGATGCTTGTAGTAGCCCCATTCGAGCGAATGGAGCCAGGTCAACTGCTCGATGTTGTCGGTGGGCGGGGAGAGGCTGGTGTACGACAGATGCGCAAGCCAGACCGCCGCGAACAGCAGCAACCCCATCAGGACTGACCTGCCCGAGTTGTGACCCTTCCGCACTCGAGGCGCCGGCACTGTCGGCACCATCGAGCCCACGGCTGCAGTGGCGGAATCGACGCCCTTACTCATCGTCACTGCCTTGAATCGACTGTCACTACTTCGTCGCGTCCATCACGGCCAGCAGATCGGTTAGCGCTTGCGCGCTGGACGTTGCGTCGGGCTTGCTCGCGCGGAGCTCGGACAAGGCGCGGTCGATCGCCTTGTCGACCGTCTTCCACGCGTCGGCGTTGCGCGCACGCAGGCGAGGTTCGGCATCGTCCCAGGCCGTCTCAAGGTTCCTGACACTCATCTTTGCATTTGGCATGTCACCCAACTTGACGAGCCGCAGCGTGGCCGATACCGAAGTCCGAAAAGGCGTCAGATCGCCGAGGGTCGGCGCCGCCTTCCGGGCGGCGACCGGGGTCGTCGGCGCTCGCGCCGTAGATGCAACACCTGCCTGCTTGGTGGCGGCCACGATGACCTTGTTGCAAGTGGCGTCGTCATCGGTCTTGACTGCCGCGATCGCCTTCTTCTTGGCCTCCAGCAAGTCCGTCTTACCGTTTGCCGACAAGCTTGGATTCTTCAAAAGCAGGTCGAGCTGCGCGATATCCGCTTGGCAGTCGGCACGGGCTGCCGCAGTGACGGACAAAAGGACTGCAGCGATGCTGGCGGAGCATCCGATGGATAGTCGGGATACGGTGAACTCCTGGGTGGAAGTAAGAGGTGCTCCGCGAGCGACGCTACCGAGCCAGCGCTTCAAAACGGCGGCAGAGACCAGTGAAGGTTCGTCGGCGCCTTCCAGGCGGGGTGATAGTGTGTCTGTCATACCGTCGGCCGAAACAACGGCTTCCATGAACCATCGAGACCGCACGGTAGGAACTCAGACTTAGCGGCCAATTAGCTGACTATGTGAGTACCTGTGAGAATGTCAACGGAGCATGCGGATGATCGACTGGACTTCGGTGGGACCTTCGGTGCTCGCCGCCTTCATGGC
>JANYFX010000252.1 GCA_025359585.1 Rhizobacter sp.
GTGCCCAGGCGCAGCGTGATCGCCGCGCTGCCGTTCGCACCGACGCGGCTGCCGCCGGGCAGCACGACCGCCATCGGCACGGTCAGTGCGTCGAGCTTGCGCTGCAGGAATCCGTCAAAGGTCGGCATCTGGAAACCCTCCACCGACCCGACTTTACAAAAACCGGTGGGCTACGGGTTTCGATGGCGTCAAACGCGGGCGGAATGCCGCGGGTTCAGCTGGCACCGAATTTCGCTTCGAAGGCCATCACGTCGAGTGCCGGCGAGAACAGGAAACCCTGGAACAGATGGCAGCCGGCCTCTTGCAGAAAGTCGCGCTGCGCCACGGTTTCCACACCCTCGGCAATGATCTCCAGGCGCAGCGCGCGCCCCATGCTGATGATGGCGCGCACGATGCCGGCGTCGCTCTCGTCGAGCGGCAACCCGCTGATGAAACTGCGGTCGATCTTGAGCCGCCCGATCGGGAAACGTTTCAAGTAGGCCAGGCTCGAATAACCGGTGCCGAAGTCGTCGATCGCGAGCTTCACGCCGAGTTGTGCGAGCGCCTGCAGGCGCAGCATCGCGTCCTGCGCGTCCTGCAGCAGGATCGATTCGGTGAGTTCGAGCTCCAGCCACTCGGCGGCCAGGCCGGCTTCACGCAGCACCGTGGCCACGCCATCGACGAAGCCGGGCTGCTGGAACTGCAGCGCCGAGACGTTGACCGAGACCGCCCTCGGCCGGCCCGAAGCCTGCCACGCCGCCGCCTGTTTCACGGCCTGGCGCAGCACCCATTCGCCGATCGGCACGATGAAGCCCGTTTCTTCGGCGACCGGAATGAACTCGCCCGGCGAGATCTCGCCCAGCTCCGGGTCGCGCCAGCGGATCAGCGCCTCGGTGCCGACGATCTTGCCGCTGCCGATCTCGACCTGCGGTTGGTAGTGCAGCCTGAAGCGGCCCTGCGCGAGCGCCTGGCGCATCGCGTGGTCGAGGTGCATGCGCGAGCGCGAGCGCGCGTCGGCCTGGGCCGGCCGCGGCCTGTGAAAACGGAAGGCCGCGCGGCCAGCGTGTTTGACTTCGCGCATGGCCGACTCGGCGCGGCGCATCAGTTCGTCGAAGCTGGTGCCGTCGTTGGGCTGCATCGCGATGCCGATGCTCGCGGTCACGGTGAAGCTCAGGTCGCCCTGGTTGAACGGGCGCTTCAGCGCTTCCATCACACGCCAGGCGGCGGCCTCGGCGCCGTTTTCGTCGGCCTGGTGCGCGAGCAAGACGAACTCGTCGCCGCTCAGCCGCGCCACCGTGTCGACCTGCCGGATGCTGCACTTGATGCGCTCGGCCACTTCGAGCAACACGCGGTCGCCGAAGGTGTGGCCGAGCGTTTCGTTGATGTGCTTGAAGCGGTCGAGGTTCAGGAACAACAGCGCGAACGGCGTGCTGTCGCGCTTGGCCACGGCCAGCGCCACTTCGACCCGGTCGGCCAGGAGGCGCCGGTTCGGCAGGCCGGTCAAGGCGTCGGTGTACGACAGCACCTGGATGCGCTCGCGCGCTTCGAGTTTTTCGGTGATGTCGCGAAACGAAAAGACCCGCCCGATCGGCCGGCCCGAGGTGCACTGCGGTGTGGCCACGCGCTCCAGCACCGTGCCGGAGTGCAGCTTGAGCACGTCGCTCGCCTGCAGCATGGTCGCGTCGTCGATGGTCGCCAGACGCCGCATGTAGGTGCCGGGTTCGATCACGCTGCGGCGCATCCATTCGAGCACGGCGTCGTCTTCGCGACGCATCAGCATCTCGTCGGGAATGTTCCACAGCGCGGCGAAGCGCCGGTTGAAGTTGCGGATGCGGCCCGACAGGTCGGTGACGAGGATGCCGTCGTCGGTCGACTCGAGCGTGGCGCGCAGGTCGGCGGCACTGGCTTCGAGCGCGCGCTCGGCGCGAAACTGTTCGCTGCGGTCGTGCAGGGCCACAACATAGAACGCTGCGCCACCGACCTGATCGACGCGGCTGATGCGCCGCGTCACCGGCGCGGTGCCACCGTTCAGCCGGCAGACGAAGGTTTCCGATTCGATGCTCTCGGCCAGCCCGCCGGCCACCTCGTCCCAGAAGCACAGGTCTTCGGGCGTGGCCGCCAGGTCGAGCACGCCGCGGCCGACGAGTTCGGCGGCGCGCACGCCCATCAGCGTGCCGGCAGCGTGGTTGGCGGCCACGACGCGCAGGCTCGCGGCGTCGACCAGCCAGACCGCGTGCAGCATCGACTCGATCACAGCCCGCCAGGGCGCGAACGCATCGCCTTCCGGCGAAGGCGGCGCACCGTGGCTGCGTGCGTTCATGCGGCGAGGGACTCGAAGAAGTACGCCACGCGCGGGCGCGGCGACAGGTATTCGAGCGCGTTGGGCGGCAATTGCAGCGGCTTCATGCTGCGCCGGATGCCCAGGCCCGAGACCGATTCCAGGTCGAGCACCAGCGCCTCTTCGCGCGCGACCGTCGGTTCGTGCACGAGCACGCGCGGCTTCAGCGGGCGCGAAGAATTGACCGCCACCACCATCGCGTAGCGGTCGTCGGTGAGTTGCACCGTCGAGCCGGCCGGGTACACGCCCATCATCTTGATGAAGCCGCCGAGGATCGCGGTGTCGAACTTGTTCTTGCCCTGCGCGAACAGCAGCGAGAGCGACTCGTGCGGCGTCAGCGAGCGGCCCGGCAGGTGCGGGTTGCACAGGTTGTCGTAGCGGTTCACGAGCGAGACGATGCGCGCTGCCGCCGTCATGCGGTCGGCGTTCAGGCGCAGCGGAAAACCGCTGCCGTCGGCATGCTCGTGGTGCTGCGCGATCACCAGCATGGCGCCGGCCGACAAGCCCATCTTGCGGCCGATCGTGACGCCGTGCGACACGTGCTCTTCGTACAGCCGCGATTCGGCGGCGCTGAAAGCATCGTCGCGGTGGCGCATGCGCTCGGGCAGCTCGATCTTGCCGATGTCGTGCAGCATCGCACCGAGGCCGAGTTCGAGCATGTCTTGGGCGTCAAGACCAAAACTGCGGCCCATCAGCAGCGAGATGATGGTCACGTTCATCGCGTGCGCCGAAGCCTTGTCGCCGGCCGCGTCCGACAGCAGGCGAATGCACAGCTCCTGTTCGCCCAGCATCTTTTGCAGCAGGGCCGTGGTCAGTGCCTCGGCCTGTTCACGCGCTTGTTGCGGCTGGCTCGGCACCAGCGCGGTGAGTTGCTGGCAGGCCTGTGCGGCCTCGGCGAACTGGCGCTCGCACACCACCAGCGCAGCGCGCTGCTCGGCCAGGCGGCGCACGTGTTCAACGCGGGCGGCGGCTTCGGGGGTGAGCGTGGTGGGCTCGGCAGCGGCGGCATCGGCAGCGGCATCCGGCGTGTTGTCGGGCGAGCCTTCGGCGGTGGCGTCTTGCGGCGCTTGTGGCGACGCGGGCAACGTGCCCGGCTCACCGAGCGGCCCCCAGGCCTGCACTTCGGCCTCGGGCGCTTCGGCCGGGTCGCTTTGCAGCGGACTCCAGCGCACCCGCTTCAGACCGAGCGTGCGGATGGTGGCCATCTGCTCGGCGCTGGCGATCTTGAAGCTGCTGAGCGGAAACGGGTGCGACATCCAGCCCACGTCGAGGTGGACGAACATGCCGACGCGCAAGGCGTCTACTTCGATCAGGTCTTGAGGGGTCGCGGCTTTCATCCAGGAGGGCTGTGAGCAACGGGCTCACCCGCCCTGCTGGTTTTATCGGCGCCGCCGCTGAAGACTTGAATGCCACGCGCGTCTGGCGAAGACTGCAAAATGCGTCACAAAAAATAACGGGGTCGCCCGGCAATCGGGCAAGATCGACAGCTTCAAAACATGAAATCCGGGCACCCCCCAGCATGCCGCCCCCCCTTTCCCCGACCTGGACGGCCACCATCGGCCTGCGTATGCGCAGGCACCTCGCTCTGAAACTGATCGGAACCACCGCGTTCACCTGGGTCTTTTTCATCGGCTACTTCCACCTGCTGCGCCACCCGGTGCACGCAGTCACGGTGATGCCGCTGACCGCGCTCGATCAGCTGATCCCGTTTCAGCCGCCGCTGTTGGGCATCTACCTCTCGTTGTGGTTCTACGTCGGCATTGCACCCGGCCTGCAGCTGACCTTCGTCGAGTTGCTGGCCTACGGCCTGTGGATCGGCGCCTTGTGCCTGACCGGGCTGGCCCTTTTTCACTTCTGGCCGACCGAGATACCGCCGCTGATGCCGCACACGGCCGGCTTCGTCGGTTTCGACGTGCTGCGCGGGGTCGACGCTGCGGGCAACGCCTGCCCCTCCATGCACGTTGCCGTCGCGATGTTTTCCGCGATCTGGATCGACGTGCTGATGCGCCTGTCTCAGGTGCCGGCCTGGCCACGCCTGCTCAATGCGGCCTGGTTCCTGGCCATTGCGTACTCCACGCTGGCGATCAAGCAGCACGTGGTGCTGGACGTACTCGCCGGCGCGCTGCTCGGCATCGCCTTCGCGCTGCCGGCGCTGCACTGGCGGCCCGGGCGAATATCATCCAAGTTCGCCAATGACCCGGGCCCGTTGACGCCATGAGTTCGCTGAAAGAATTGCAGGATCTGATCCAGGAAAAGTACGGTATCGAGATGGCGGCGCTCGACCCGCACGCCTCTTTGAGTGAAAAGGGCTTCGACTCGCTGGCGCTGGTCGAGTTCGTGTTCGCGATCGAAGACCATTTCAGCATCACGATCCCCGACGGAGACCCGGACGTCGACACGCTCGCGCAGCTTGCGGCGGTGGTCGACAAGATCCGCGCTTCGAAAGCGTCGCCGGCCGCGTGATGCCAGCCGTTGCGGTCACGGGCCTGGGCGTCGTGGCGCCGCACGGCGACACGCCGGCTGCGCTGTTCGACGCCCTGATGCGCGGGCAGTCGGCGGTGCAGGCCGTGTTGCCCGATCTGCCCAAGCCCACGGCCGCCGCGCTGGCCCCGTTCGACGCTTCGCGCTGGTTCACCAAGCTGCAGCTCGCCGGTGTCGACCGCGTGAGCCAGTTGGCCGTGGCCGCCGCCGACATGGCGATGCTCGACGCCGGCACCAGGGGCGACGTGGAGTCCGAGCGCTTGGGGGTGTTCGCCGGCTGCGGCATGGGCGGCGCGGCGGCGCTGGAGCTGGCCTACCGCAACACCGGCGGGCGCGCACCGCCGCTGACCATTCCGGCTTTCATGCCGAACGCGCAGGCCTCGCAGGTGGCGATGCGCCACGGCGCACAGGGGCCGGTGCTCACTTACTCCGTGGCTTGCGCGTCGGCGTCGGTCGCGATCGCCGAAGCGGCCAAGGCAGTGCAGCGTGGCGAAGTCGATGTGGCCATCGCCGGCGGCAGCGAAGCGCTGATCGTGCCGGGGGTCGTGCTCGCCTGGCAGGCCATGCAGACGCTGGCGAGTTTTCAGCCCGGTGAAGAAGCCACGTCGGTGCGGCCTTTCGCCAGCGACCGCAGCGGCTTCGCACTTGGCGAAGGCGCGGCCTTCGTCGTGCTCGAATCGGCCGAGCGTGCCGCGCGGCGCGGCGCGCGAGTTCACGCCTGGCTCGCCGGCTGGGGCCTGAGCTGCGACGCCACCCACCTGACCAAACCCGACGCGCCCGGCCAGTCACGCGCGCTGCGCAGTGCCCTGCGCGCGGCAGGCCTGCAGCCACGCGACATCGGCTATTGCAACGCCCACGGCACGGCCACTCGCATCGGCGACGTGGTCGAGCGCAACGCGCTGGCCGAGGTGTGGGGCGACGCGCTCGATCACCTGCAGATCAGCTCCACCAAGGCGCTGCACGGCCACCTGCTCGGTGCCGGCGGTGCGCTCGAGGCTGTGATCACGGTGCTGGCCCTGCAACGCCGCGCGCTGCCGCCGAACGCGCACTGCAGCAGTATCGACCCGGCCTGCAGCCTGAACCTGGTGCTGCAAACTGGCGCCAGCGCACCCGGGCTCGAAGCGGCGATCAGCAATTCATTCGCGTTCGGCGGCACGAACTCGGTGCTGCTCTTCACCCGCGCCTGAAGCGCAGCGCAGCTGCGGCACGCACTTTCAGCGCTGGATCCGCGTCGACAGCACGATCGCCGAGGTCGTGCGCTCCACGCCGTCGAGCCCGCCGATGCGGTCGATCAACGCGTCGAGTTCGCCGATCGACGCGGCCGCCACGATCGCGATCAAGTCGAACGGGCCGCTGACGGAATGCAGCACCCGCACCTCGGCGATCTTGCGAAGCGCCACTTCGATCGCGCCGCTGCGCTTGGGCGCGAGCGTGATCATCACGTGGGCGCGCACGAGGCCCGCTTCGAGCTCGTCGGGCACCGTGATCGTGAAGCCCGAGATCACCCGCTGGCGCTGCAGCCGCTCCATGCGGCTTTGCACTGTCGTGCGCGACAGGTTCAGCTTGCGCGCCAGCTCGGCGGTGGGCGCGCGCGCGTTGTCGCGCAGCAGGGCGAGCAGCGCACGATCGGTCGGGTCGAGTGTCGGCTTGGTCACATTCACCTTCAGTTACTGCGATTTGCCGAAGTATGGACTTCGTTTCGTCGCTTGGCCAGATGCGATCTGCAGCCCGGCGCTTGAAAATCAGCGCCATTCGGCAACCCGCCGGTCACGGAGCTCCGCATGAAAAACATCCTCGTCATCGGTGGCGGCAAGATCGGCTCGGTCGTCGCCGAGTTGCTGGTGGACACACCCGAAGACAGCGGCTACTGCGTCACGGTCGCTGACCATTCGGCCGCCACGCTGGCCCGCATCTACGCCGACCCGCAGCGTTCGCCACGCCTGAGCACGCTGCTGCTCGACGTGACCGACCCGGTGCAACTCAGCCGCGCACTGCAAGGCCAGTTCGCGGTGCTCAGCGCCGCGCCTTATCACCTGACCCTGCACGTGGCAAAAGCCGCAAAGGCGGCCGGCGTGCACTACCTCGACCTGACCGAAGACGTGGCCAGCACCCGCGCGATCCGCGCACTCGCCGCCGACGCGACCACCGCGTTCATCCCGCAATGCGGTCTGGCGCCCGGTTTCATCTCGATCGTCGCCGCCGATCTGGCGCGCCAGTTCGATTCGCTCGACTCGGTGCGCATGCGCGTCGGCGCGCTGCCGGCCTACCCGAGCAACGCGCTGAACTACAACCTCACGTGGAGCACCGAGGGCGTCATCAACGAATACTGCGAGCCCTGCGAAGCGATCGTCGACGGCCAGCAACGCGAAGTGCCTGCCCTCGAAGAACGCGAGGAGTTCTCGCTCGACGGCGTGCTCTACGAGGCCTTCAACACTTCCGGCGGCCTGGGCACACTGTGCGAGACGCTCGCGGGCAAGGTGCGCACGCTGAACTACCGCACGATCCGCTACCCGGGTCACGCCGCGATCATGAAGGCGCTGCTGCACGACCTGCGCCTGAAAGACCGGCGCGATGTGCTGAAAGACATCCTCGAACAGTCGCTGCCCGCGACGATGCAGGACGTCGTGATCGTGTTCGTCACCGTCGCCGGCCAGCGCGACGGCCGGCTGCAGCAGGACACCTACGCGCGCAAGATCTACAGCCACGTGCTGGCCGGCAAGATG
>JANYFX010000343.1 GCA_025359585.1 Rhizobacter sp.
ATGTGGCCGACGGCCCGGAGATCGAGACCGACTGGTACAGCTTCACCGCCCTGAACAACCCCGAGAACCACCCCGCGCGGTCGATGCAAGACACGTTCTACGTCGACATGAAAGATGCCGACGGTCACTGGCTCAACCTGCGCCCGCACACCTCGCCGATGCAGGTGCGCTACGCCCGCGCCCACGCCAAGAAGTACGAAGGCCAGGCGTCGATGCCCGACATCCGCGTGATCGCGCCGGGCCGCACCTACCGCGTCGACAGCGACGCCACGCACTCGCCGATGTTCCATCAGGTCGAAGGCCTATGGATCGGCGAGAACGTGAGCTTCAAGGACCTCAAGGCGATGTACCTCGACTTCGTGCAGGCTTTCTTCGAGACGAAGGACCTGTAGCTGCGCTTCCGGCCGAGTTATTTCCCGTTCACCGAGCCCAGCGCCGAGATCGACATCATGTTCGAGAGCGGGCCGCTCGAAGGCCGCTGGCTCGAGGTGTCGGGCTCGGGCCAGGTGCACCCGCAGGTGGTTCGCAACATGGGGCTCGATGCGGAGCGTTACATCGGCTTCGCGTTCGGCTCGGGCATCGACCGGCTGGCGATGCTGCGCTACGGCGTCAGCGACCTGCGCCTGTTTTTCGAAGGCGACCTGCGCTTCCTGGCGCAATTCAATTGACGCGGTTTCCGATTTCTTGACGAGTCGACAACGACATGCAATTCCCCGAGTCCTGGTTGCGCGAGTTCTGCAACCCACCCCTCAGCAGCGAAGCGCTCGCCGAGCTGCTCACGATGTCCGGCATGGAGGTCGAAGAGGCGCGGCCGGCTGCACGGCCGTTCACGCAGGTCGTCGTCGCCGAAGTCCTGGCTGTTGAACGCCACCCGAATGCCGACCGCCTCAACGTCTGCCAGGTCAACGCAGGCACGGGCGAGACGCTCAGCATCGTGTGCGGTGCGCCCAACGTGCGCGCCGGCATCAAGGTGCCGTGCGCGCTGGTCGGTGCGCAGTTGCCGCCGGCCGATGCGGGCGGCAAGCCGTTCGAGATCAAGCTCGGCCTGCTGCGTGGTGTCGAAAGCCAGGGCATGTTGTGCTCGGCACGTGAGCTCAAGCTCTCGGAAGACCACGGCGGCCTGCTGATCCTCGACGACGCGGCAACCGTGGGGCAGAACATCCGCGAGCACCTGCTGCTCGACGACACGCTGCTCACGCTCAAGCTGACGCCGAACCTCGGCCACTGCCTCAGCGTGTACGGCATCGCGCGCGAGCTGTCGGCGCTGACGGGCTCGCCGCTCCTGACGCCGGCGTTCCCGGCCGCGCCGGTCGTGCATGCCGATTTGCTGCCGGTGAAGGTCGAAGCGACCGATCTGTGCGGTCGCTTCTCGGGCCGAATCGTCCGCAACGTGAACACCCGCGCGAAGACGCCGGCGTGGATGGTCGACCGGCTGGCACGCTGCGGCCAGCGATCGGTGACCGCCCTTGTCGACATCTCGAACTACGTGATGTTCGAATACGGCCGGCCTTCGCACATCTTCGACCTCGACAAGATCCACGGCGGCCTCGAAGTGCGCTGGGGCCGCGCGGGCGAAGCGCTCAAGCTGCTCAACGGCACCACGATCGAAGTCGATGCCCGGGTCGGCGTGATCGCTGACGATGAAGCGGTCGAGTCGCTCGCCGGCATCATGGGCGGCGACGCCACGGCCGTATCGGACGACACGAAGAACATCTACGTCGAAGCGGCGTTCTGGTGGCCCGAAGCGGTGTCGGGGCGCTCGCGCCGGTTTAATTTCAGCACCGACGCCGGGCACCGTTTCGAGCGCGGCGTGGACCCGGCCTCGACGGTCGAGCACATCGAAAGAATCACGCAGCTGATCCTCGACATCTGCGGCGGCGAAGCTGGCCCGATCGACGATCAGGCGCCGAACGTGCCGGTGCGCCAGCCCGTCATGCTGCGCGTCGCGCGCGCCGCGAAAGTGATCGGCATGCCGCTGACGCAGCTGCAATGCGAAACCGTGATGCAGCGCCTGGGCCTTGCGTTCACAAGCGCGCCCGGGTCGTTGACCGTCACGCCGCCAAGCTGGCGCTTCGACTTGCAGATCGAAGAAGACCTGATCGAAGAAGTGATCCGCGTGCTCGGTTACGCGAGCCTGCCCGACTCGCCACCGCGTGCCGACCTGACCGCCCGTGTGCGCAGCGAAGCCGAGCGTGGCGCCGACACCGTGCGGCACCGCATGGCTGCCCTCGACTACCAGGAAACGATCAACTTCAGCTTCGTCGACGAACGCTGGGAGCACGAACTCGCCGGCAACGCCGACCCGATCAAGCTTCTGAACCCGATGGCCAGCCACTGGGCCGTCATGCGCTCCAGCCTGATCGGCAGCCTGATCGGCGTGCTGCGTTTCAACCTGGCCCGAAAGGCGCCGCGGGTGCGCGTGTTCGAGGTGGGCAGGGTTTACCTTCGCGACGCGCAGGTGGCCGACGGCGAAGTCAGCGTGGCCGGCATCCACCAGCCGGTGCGCTTGGCTGGCTTGGCCTTCGGCACGGCCGATTCGACGCAGTGGTCGCTCAAGGACAAGCCGGTCGACTTCTTCGACATCAAGGGCGACATCGAAGCCTTGTTCGCGCCGCGCGCGCTTCGTTTTGTCGCGGCCGAGCACCCGGCGATGCACCCGGGCCGCTGCGCGCGGATCGAGGCCGACGGCCAGGTGGTCGGCCACGCGGGCGAGCTGCACCCGAAGTGGCGCCAGGCCTACGAGTTGCCCATCGCACCGCTGCTCTTCGAGCTCGACATGGCGGCGTTGACGCAGCGTGTGCTGCCGGCCTTCGTCCCGATCCAGCGCCAGCAATCGGTGTGGCGCGACCTCGCCATGATCGCCGATGACGCAGTGACCCACGAAGGCCTGATGAACACGATCGCGACCGCCCACCAGGGACTGGTGCGCTCGGCGCGCTTGTTCGACGTCTACAAGCCGGCGTCCGCGTCGTCCGACATGGCCAGCGGCGAGCGCAGCCTGGCGGTGCGCCTCGAACTGCTCGACGACGAAACGCCGCTGACCGACGAGCGTATCGATGCCGTGGTGGCCGAAGTTCTCGCCGCCTTGAGCCAGCGCCTCGGCGTTCGGCTGCGGGGCTGAGCCATGACTGACATGAACGCCCCCGATCCGCTCGATCTGCCGGAAGACGAACCCGTGGAGGCCGCCGCGCTCGTTCGCTCGGTGCAATTGCCGACGATCGAGACGCCCACGCTCACCAAGGCCGAGCTGGCCGAACTGCTGTTCGAGCGCCTCGGCCTGAACAAGCGCGAGTCCAAGGACATGGTCGAGGCCTTCTTCGACCTGATCCACGCCACGCTCGTGTCGGGCGACGACGTGAAGATGTCGGGCTTCGGCAACTTCAACATCCGGCGTAAGGCGCCGCGCCCCGGCCGCAACCCGCGGACCGGCGAAGCGATCCCGATCAAGGCCCGAAATGTTGTAACTTTCCACGCAAGTCACAAATTGAAAGGAGTTGTACAAGGCGACATCCCGCCAGAGGAGGAGTTCGAGTAAAGTCTTAGCTTTCCCCATCGATCTTATTGATTTTCATGGAGAAAGCGCTCCCAGCCATCCCCGCAAAACGCTACTTCACCATCGGTGAGGTGAGCGAACTGTGCGGCGTCAAGCCTTATGTGCTGCGTTACTGGGAGCAGGAATTCACACAGCTCAAGCCGATGAAACGGCGTGGCAACCGGCGCTATTACCAGCACCACGAAGTGCTGCTGATCCGCCGGATTCGCGAGTTGTTGTACGAACAGGGTTTCACGATCAGCGGTGCGAGAAACCGCCTGACCGAGGCCGGTCAGGGGCGAGCGCAGGTGCAAGCACTCGAAGCCTTCGACGACGCCGATCTGCCAGACATTGAAGACTTGGTCGAGTTGAGAGACGCCACGCCGTCTGAGCTTGCAGACCTTCCACAGCCCGAGGTTTCAACACTGAGCCTGTCGATGCCGCAGATGCGCGAGGAGCTCATCTCCATCCGTGGTCTGCTGACCGTCTGACGGGCGTGGTCCATTTCACTTGACTCTATAATGACGAGTAAATCGGGGCGTAGCGCAGCCTGGTAGCGCACTTGCTTGGGGTGCAAGGGGTCGGAGGTTCGAATCCTCTCGCCCCGACAGATGGAAGGCCTCGGTGTCTCTGGAGAAATCCAGGAACACCGGGGCCTTTGTTTTTCCCGGCCTAGGTCCGCAGCGATCCGCCCAGGCGCTGATTCACCTCGGCGACGATCTTCG
>JANYFX010000345.1 GCA_025359585.1 Rhizobacter sp.
GTTGGCCGAGCCGGTGCCGTTGGCGCTGCCGTCGGAGCGGCCCGACATCATCGCTTCCATCACCTGCTGCGCGCCGGCGAACTTGAGCGCCTCGACCTCGAGCCCGGCTTCCTTGAAGTAGCCCTTCTCGATCGCCGCGAAAAACGGCAGGCCGGCCGCCACCGGCCAGTAGCCGATGCGGATCTTCGGGCCCGCCTGCGCGCGCACCCACTGCGGCGCGCCCAGGCTCACCAGTGCGGCACCAGACGCCGTGATCAAGCGGCGGCGTGTCGGGTTGGCTGCGAGGGTGAAGGGTTTGTGGCTCATGTGAATCTCCGGGTGAAATGGAAGAGTCGGAAAACCTGAAGGCGAGTCAGAGCGGCGCCGCCGCCCCGCCCGCCTGCATGAAGGCGCGCCAGCCGCCGAAGGCAGTGACATCGCGCGCGGCCGTCAGCGCGTGCGCTTCGCAAATGAAACCGTGGACCCAGCGGCCGTCGGCCAGCTCCAGGCTGCCCAGGCCGAGCGGCGGCGGAATCAACGCAAGGAACGAGCCGACCGCATCGACCGGCACGTCCCACACCTCGACGGCGATCGATGCGCCACTTTTGGCATCGCTCACGCGCAACAGGCCGGGCTTGGGCGGCGTGGTGTTGGGCAGCGCGAACAGGCGGTAGTGCGGTGCTGTCTGCGTCGCGCAGCAAAGCGTGGCGCCGCGTTCGGTGAGCTGGCCGTTCAGCGGCAGACCGCTCAGGTGCGCGCCGACGACGGCGATCGGCATCGTCGGCTCAGTGGCCGGCCAGGCCGCACCGGCCGATGCCACGAAGGGCCGGCCGGTCGCGCCCAGGGTCAGCCTCAGGCTGGCTTCCCACGAGAGCCCAAAGCGCGCCAGCGCCGCATCGGCCGCGCCCGGCGCGATGAAGGTCACGCCGAACGGCAGGCCCGTTTCGGTGAAGCCGGCCGGGAGCGCCAGCGCACACCAGCCGAGCAGGTTGACGAAATTGGTGTAGGTGCCGAGCAGCGCGTTCGCGCCCAGCGGGTCGGCGTCGATCTCGCTGTGCTTCGGGTGCGCCGGCGCGGTCGGCACCATCAGCACGTCGACCTGCTGCCAG
Organism: Rhizobacter sp.; assembly: GCA_025359585.1. Taxonomy (GTDB): domain Bacteria; phylum Pseudomonadota; class Gammaproteobacteria; order Burkholderiales; family Burkholderiaceae_C; genus LMDS01. The sequence continues at coordinate 1,089 of JANYFX010000345.1, forward strand.
AGCGAAGCCGTCATGCGCTGCGCGTCACGCAAGGCGTACTGGCCGCGGAAGGCGTCGGTTGCGCTGAAGTTCTTGGCCACCTCGATCACGCGCAGAACGGTCGGGTCGATGGCCTCGGGGCTCTTCTCCATCAGCGCCTGCACCACCACGTGGCGCTCGGCGACCCACGGGCCGCCGTAGAGCAGGCGTGCGACCGCGAGCAGCGGCGAGAAGTCGAGCGGGACCACGCTGTGGCCGAGCGATTGCAGATGCGCCACAGCCTGCGTGTAGGCGGCCTCGTAGCCGATGTCGCCGGCGAACACCGGGTCGATGGGAATGCCGACGCGCAGCACCGCTTTGGGCTGCGCTGCACCGACGCGGAACGCGCTGTAGGCGTCGGCCGGGTCAGGCCCTTCCATGATGGCGAGCACCTGCGCCGCGTCGGTCACCGTGAGTGCGAGCACCGAGACGCAGTCGATGCTTCGGCATGCCGGCACCACGCCGGCGCAACTCACGCGGCCCGGCGTCGGCTTGATCCCGACGATGTTGTTGAAGCCGGCCGGCACGCGGCCCGAGCCAGCGGTGTCGGTGCCGAGCGCGAACGGCACGTCGCCGCGCGCCACCACCACTGCCGAACCGGAACTCGAACCGCCGCTCACGCGTTCGGCGTCGAAGCTGCTGCTCGGCCGGCCATAGGGCGAGCGAACGCCGACCAGGCCGGTGGCGAACTGGTCGAGGTTGGTCTTGCCCATGCAGATGGCGCCGGCGTCGATCAGCCGCGCCACAGCAAAGGCGTGGGCCGTGACGCTGCGCTCGAAGGCGGGGCAGGCAGCCGTCGTCGGCAAACCCAGCACGTCGATGTTGTCCTTCACGGCAAAAGGCACGCCGAAGAGTGGCATCGCCTTCAACGCCGCCGCACGGTCGGGGTGCAGCGCAGCGCGCGCTTCGAGCGCCTGGGTGCTGGTTTCGAGCGCGGCCGCGCCGGTGAGCGTGATCCAGGCTTCGGGCGGGCTGTGTTCGAGCAGGCGCTGGCGCAGCGTTTCCAGCAGCCGCTTCGGCGACGCCCCTTCAACGTAAGCCTGGCGCCATTCGGGGAGCAGGAGGGGAAGGGTCGAGTCCATGCGACTTGTTGCTGCTCTTGTTGGTATACCAACATGTGCACAGCATGAATCGTGCCTGTGGCGTGACCAGTCTGCGGGTGCAAGACAACAAGCCTGGCCTTGATCTGCGACAAGCGCCGGCCTGCCATGCGCCGTCAGACTCGGGTTCCACCCGCACCCGAGGCGCCACCATGAAGATCCTTGTCGCTGCCGATGGCAGCCACCACACCAAACGCATGCTGGCCTACATCGCGGCGCACGACGAATGGCTCGGTCCACAGCACCAGTACACGGTGTTCTGCGGCGTGCTGGCGGTGCCGCATGGCGCCGCTGCGTTTGTCGAAAAGAGCGTCGTGAAGGGTTACTACGACGCCGAGGCCGAGGCCGTCTTCAATCCGATCCGCAGCTTCTTCAAGAAGCAGGGCATCGACGCGAGCTTCGTCCAGAAGGTCGGCCACCCCGCCGACATGATCGCCAAGCTCGCCGACAGCGGCAAGTTCGACCTGGTGATGATGGGCTCGCACGGCCACGGCGTGCTCGGCAACCTGGTGCTCGGCTCGGTCGCCACCAGGGTGTTGGCAAACTGCAAGACGCCGGTGCTGCTGGTGCGCTGAGCCGGGTCAGGCGTGGCGGCCTGTCAAACGGCCACGCTTGCGCCTTGTTCGGGCACGCGCACCGGCCAGCCCAGTTCGTCGGCGATGCGCAGCCGCAGCGTGTCGCTCGCGGCCGGCTCGCCGTGCACGACGAAGGTCTGGCGCGGCGCGCTTTCGAAACCGCGCAGCCAGGCCATCAACCCGTCGGCATCGGCATGGCCAGAGAAACCTTCGAGGTGGCTGACCTGCGCTTTCACGGCCACGTACTCGCCGAAGATCTTCACCTCGGTCGCGCCTTCGATCAGCTTCGCACCGCGCGTGCCGCCCACCTGGAAACCGGGGAACACGATGTGGTTGCGCGGGTGCGGTGCGAGTGCCTTCAGGTGGTGCAATACCCGCCCGCCGGTGGCCATGCCGCTGGCCGAGATGATGATGCTCGGGTAGCGCGAGCGGGTGAGCTGTTCCGATTCCTGCGGCGTGTCGATCACCGTCACGCCGTCGCCCAGCGCGTCGGCCTCGCGCGGCACGAGGCGCAGCAACTTGCGGTGCTTGCGGTAGAGCGCGGTCGCGCGGGTGGCCATCGGGCTGTCGAGAAACACGGGCACGTCCGCCGGGATGCTGCCCTCTTCCTTCATCCGCTGGATGCACAGCATCAGCGCCTGCGCGCGGCCGACCGCGAAGGACGGCAGCAGCACACTGCCGCCACGCCGCACGGTGGCACGCACGATCGTGGCGAGCTTCTGCTGCACGTCGTCTTTCGGGTGCAGGCGGTTGCCGTAGGTCGATTCGACCAACAGCACGTCGGCCTTCGTGATCAGTTCGGGCGCTGGCATCAGCAGATCGTCGCTGCGGCCCAGGTCGCCCGAGAAAACGAGCGTCTCGTCGGCGGAGGCGAGCGTTACCGCGCAGGCGCCGAGCAGGTGCCCTGCGGGTGTCAGCGAAACCTGCACCTCGCCGACCTTTGCGCTGCGGCCCGCCGCGATCGGCACGAAGCGCTGCAGCGCGTGCTGCGCGTCCTTCACGGTGTAGAGCGGCAACGCGGGTGCGTGGCGCGAGAAGCCGCCGCGGTTCGCGCGGCGCGCGTCTTCTTCCTGCAAATGGGCGCTGTCGAGCAACAACACCTCGGCCAGATCGCGCGTCGCGGGCGAGCAGTGGATCGGCCCTTTGAAACCCGCACGCACCAGCGCCGGCAGCCAGCCGCTGTGGTCGAGGTGGGCGTGGCTCAGCACCACGGCGTCGAGCCCGGCGGGCGGCACCGGGAAAGGCGCCCAGTTGCGCTCGCGCAAGGCCTTGAAGCCCTGGAACAAACCGCAGTCGAGCAGGATGCGCTGGCCGGCCATCTCGACGAGGTGGCGCGAGCCGGTCACGGTGTCGGCCGCGCCGAAGAAGCTGATGTTCATCAACGCAGCGCCGCGCGCCGGGGCGGTGTCAGCGCTTGCAGGTGCTCAGGCCGAAGGGCATGTAGGCGGGGCAGAAGCGGAACACGCCGGTTGCGAGCGGCACCACGCCGATCCAGCCCCACACCCCGATCCATCCCATCGCCGCCGCGGTGATCAGTGCCAGCCCGGCGGCGATGCGAAGCGCCCGGTCAACGGTTCCTACATTGGCAGTCATGGCTTGCTCCAGTCGTTGTCGATGCATCAGCATGAACCGCAGCGGGGCGTGGCGGTTTGCGCTGAATCAACCCGCTTGCTTTTGCGGTCCGCAGGCAACGGTGCGCAGCACCGAGTCGATCAGAAAGGCCTCCCAGTGTGCGAGCGCGGCCGGTGTCTCCAGTTCTTCGCCCAGAAAGGCCGAGAGCGTGAAGCGGTTCGAGAGGTAGAAGTAGGCGAGTGCCGCGATCATCAAATACACGTCGCGCGCAGACACGTCGTCGCGAAACAGCTTCTGCTGCGCGCCGCGTGTCAGCACTTCACCCAGCACGCTGACCGCTTGCGACGAGTATTCGCTCGCCCGCAGCGACTTCGAGATGTGCTTGCCGCGGTGCAGGTTCTCGGTGTTGAGCAGCGTGATGAACTCGGGGTTCTTCTGGTAGTAGCCCCACATGAAACGGATCACCGCCTGCAGCGCTTCCACCGGCGCCGCAGCACCGAGCACGAGCTTCGATTCGGCTTCGTTGAAGCGCCGGTACATCTCTTCGAGCACGGCAATGAAGAGGCCTTCCTTGCTGCCGAAGTAGTAATAGATCATGCGGTCGTAGGACTTGGCCGCCTTCGATATCTGCTCGATGCGCCCGCCCGCGTAACCGTGCTTGGCGAACACCTTGGTCGCTGCGCGCAGGATGCTGTCGCGTGTGGCCTGGGCGGCCAGCGCGCGAACACCCGGCTTGCGCGCTGGCGCGGCGGTCATGCGTGTCGGCTCACTGTTCCGCGAAGGCGCGTTCGATGACGAAGTCGCCGGGCTTGGAGGTGTTGCCTTCCTTGAAGCCCTTGCCTTCGAGCATGTGCTTGATGTCGCGCAGCATGCCGGGGCTGCCGCAGATCATCACGCGGTCCACGGCCGGGTCGATCGGCGGCACGCCCAGGTCGGCGAAGAGCTTGCCCGACTCCATCAGCGTGGTCACGCGGCCCATGTTCCTGTAGGCCTCGCGCGTCACGGTCGGGTAGTAGCGCAGCTTGCTGCTCACCATCTCGTGCACACTTTCACGCCGAAAGATGGCCTCACAGACGCGATCTCGCAGAACGCTCGATTTCGACTCAAAATCGTAGAGAGC
>JANYFX010000396.1 GCA_025359585.1 Rhizobacter sp.
ATGCAGCATCGGCTCGATGAATTCTTTCATCGCCTCGTTACCTTCACACTGCTCTGCGAAATCTTCCATCATCGCGCCTAATTTTTTGAGCGTTTCGCCTTTGTTGCCCAGCACTTTGCGGCCAAGCAGATCGAGTGACTGAATGGTGTTGGTGCCTTCGTAAATCATGTTGATGCGGGCATCGCGCACGTACTGCTCCATGCCCCATTCCTTGATGTAGCCGTGGCCGCCGAAAACCTGCATGCAGTGCGAGGTGGCGAGCCAGGCGTTGTCGGTCAGGAAGGCCTTGACGATGGGCGTGATGAGGGCCACCACGTCGGCACAGTCGCGCTTCACGTCTTCATCGTCGGTGGCAATTTCCTTGTCGAGTTGCAGCGTCGTCCACATCGCCAGCGCACGGCCGCCTTCGGCGTAGGCGCGCGCGGTCAGCAGCATCTTGCGCACATCGGGGTGCACGATGATCGGGTCGGCGGGTTTGTCGGCTGCTTTCACGCCCGACAGCGACCTCATCTGGATGCGGTCTTTCGCGTAGGCCGCGGCGTTCTGGTACGCCACTTCGGTGAGCCCGAGGCCCTGCATGCCCACGCCCAGACGCGCCGCGTTCATCATCACGAACATGGCGGCCAGGCCCTTGTTCGGCTGGCCGACCAACGTGCCCACGGCGCCGTCGAGCACGATCTGCGCGGTCGCGTTGCCGTGGATGCCCATCTTGTGTTCGAGGCCGCCGCAGTAGACGCCGTTGCGCGTGCCCACGCTGCCGTCGGCATTCACGTTGAACTTGGGCACGACGAAGAGCGAGATGCCCTTCGAGCCGGCCGGTGCGTCGGGCAACCGCGCGAGCACGAGGTGGATGATGTTCTCGGCCATGTCGTGTTCGCCGGCCGAAATGAAGATCTTGTTGCCGGTGATCTTGTAAGTGCCGTCGGGTTGCGGTTCGGCCTTGCTGCGCAGCATGCCCAGATCGGTGCCGCAGTGCGATTCGGTCAGGCACATCGTGCCGGTCCACTGGCCGCTGGTGAGCTTGGGCAGGTAGAGCGCCTTTTGCTCGTCGGAGCCGTGCGCGCGCAGCGCTTCGTACGCGCCGTGCGACAGGCCCGGGTACATGGTCCACGCCTGGTTCGCCGAGTTCATCATCTCGTACATGCACTGGTTCACCATGTGCGGCAGGCCCTGGCCGCCGAAGGCCGGGTCGCAGCTCAACGCCGGCCAGCCGGCCTCGACGAACTGCGCGTAGGCTTGCTTGAAGCCCTTGGGCGGCTTCACTTCGTGCGTGGTCTTGTCGAGCACGCAGCCTTCTTCGTCACCGCTCTGGTTGATCGGCGCGATCACGGTGCTGGCGAACTTGCCACCTTCTTCGAGCACCGCGTTGATGGTCTCGATGTCGATGTCGGCATGGGCCGGCAATTGTTTGAGTTCATCGACGGCGTTGAGCACCTCGTGCATCACGAACTGCATGTCGCGCAGGGGCGGGGTGTAGTGGGTCATGTGAACTCCAGGGAAGGAAAGTCAGGGTTGCTTGGCGGCGCGTTTGGCGCGCGCGCGGGGCGCAGCGGCAGCCGGCGCGGCGAGGTAGCGCGAAAGCACGTTCTCGAAGCCGGCGCGAGCACGCGCATCGGCGCCCGGGCGGCGCAGGAAACGCGCGTCGTGGTGCAGCGCCAAGATCAGCGCGTGCACTTCGAACAGCAGTTGTTGCGCGTCGGTGTCGGCGCGCAGGTGGCCTTCTTCGATCGCCATGTCGATCGCCTTCACCAGCGCGAGGTGCCAGGTCTGCACCATGCCGACGAGCGCGTCGCGCACGGGGCCCGGGCGGTCGTCGAACTCGACCGCGCCGCTGATGTAGATGCAGCCGGCATCGATCTCGACCGACACGCGCTTGAACCAGCGGTCGAACAGCGCGCGAAAGCGCGGCAGCCCGCGGGGTGCGGCCATCGCCGGCTCGAAGATCTCTTCTGAAAACTGGGCGTGGTACTCGCGCACCACCGAGATCTGCAGCTCTTCGCGCGAGCCGAAGTGCGCGAACACACCCGACTTGCTCATCTGCGTGACTTCGGCCAAGGCGCCGATCGACAAACCTTCCAGGCCCATGTGCGAAGCCAGCGCCAGCGCCGCATCGAGGATCGCGGCGCGCGTCTGGCGGCCTTTCAACAGCGGGCGCTGCGGGCTGGTGGCGTCGCGGGCGGGTTCGCTGGTGGTCGGTAAGTGGTCGGTCACGGCAGGGTGCGCCCAGGGTTGGCTGTCAAAACGAACGATCGTGCTATTTTGCAGAAGATCGATGGACTGCGACGGAATGCCTCTGGCGATTTGCGGTCTTTTTCTAGGTATCGGCGCCTAGAAGCGCTGGGTGAGACGTTTCCCGACAGGCGGTCGGGTGCTGGCCGCCACACGCCCGGCCGCTACCATCAAGCTTCCCTGTGACAAGAGGTGTGTCGATGAAGATCGCGGTGGTGGGCATGGGTGCGGTGGGTGGCTTGATGGCCGGCCGTTTGGCAGAGGCCGGGTTCGACGTGGCAGCGCTGGCGCGCGGCGATACGCTGGCCGCGCTGCGCGCCCGCGGGCTGCGTTGGGTGATGGCCGGACAAGAGCTGAGCACAACAACGATCCGCGTCAGCGACGACGCCACCGAGCTCGGCCCGCAAGACCTGGTGATCGTCGCGCTGAAGGGGCCCGCTCTCGCCGCAGCGCCGCAAGTCCTGCAGCCGCTGTTCGGCCCGCAGACTGTGGTGGTGCCAGCGATGAACGGCGTGCCATGGTGGTTTCTGCAGGCCGGCGCGGCCGGCGCTTCCACACAACGCCTCGCCAGCATCGACCCCGACGGCCGCATCGAAGCAGCGCTGCCGCTCGAACGCGTGCTCGGCTGCGTCGTGCACTTCACCTGCTCGAGCCCGCAGCCCGGCGTCGTTCAGCACGGCTTCGGCGACCGGCTGATCGTCGGCGAACCGGCAGGCAGCCCCTCGGGGCGTGCGTCGGCGCGCACGACCGCCGTTTGTGCCGCACTCGCGAAGGCCGGCTTCAAGACCGAAGCCAGCACCGACATCCGCCACGACATCTGGTTCAAGCTCTGGGGCAACATGACGATGAACCCGGTCTCGGCGTTGACCGGCGCCACCACCGACCACATCCTCGACGACCCGCTGGTGCACAGCTTCATCCTGCGGGCGATGGAAGAAGCGGCGGCGATCGGCGCGCGCATCGGTTGCCCGATCACGCAGTCAGGCGAAGAGCGCATGGCGGTCACGCGCCAGCTCGGCGGCTTCAAGACCTCGATGTTGCAGGACACCCAGGCCGGCCGCGCCCTCGAGCTCGACGCGCTCGTGAGCGCGGTGCACGAGATCGGCACACGCTTCGAGGTGGCAATGCCGAACATCGGCGCGCTGCTCGGCCTGACGCGTCTGATGGCGCGCGAACGCGGGCTCTACCCGCGCTGACCGCGCCTCATGACGCGCCGATGACGGCGCACTGCAGCATCCGAACGACGGGTGCATGATGGGGGTCTTGAGAAAACACCCCTTCATGCATTACGCTCGAAGCCTCATGGAAGTACTGCAACTCGACGTCTCCGGTCGGCCGCAGGCGTGGATATCCGCCAAGGAAGCCGCCGTCATCTACGCCAGCGACGGCATCGCCTGGACGCTGGGCGACACCTTCTACGTGCTGCGCGGTGGCACCCAGCGCCGAACCGGGCTGCAGTCGCGCATCGAAGTGCAGCCGATCATCGCGGTCAAGGGTTCGGTGCCAAGCCGGGCCTGGCGGCAAACGCCGGCGCTGTCGAACCCCAAACTCTTCGCTCGAGATCGCGGCATCTGCGCCTATTGCGGCGACCGCTGCCACTTCGACGAGTTGACCCGCGAGCACATCATCCCCACTTCGCGCGGCGGCCTCGATACGTGGATGAACTGCATCACAGCGTGCCGCCCCTGCAACGGCCACAAGGGCAACCGCATGCCGGAAGAAGCGAACATGTCGCTGATGTTCCTGCCCTATGTCCCGAACCTGCACGAAGACATGATCCTGCGCGGCCGGCGCATCCTGGCCGACCAGATGGAGTTCCTGCTCGCCAGCGTTCCGCGGCACAGCCGCCTGCACGGCTAGCTTTCTACTTCAGCACGCGCCCGAGAAAGCTCGCGATCACACGCGTCAGCTCGTCGGTCTGGCGCTCGAAGAAGTGCTCGGCACCCTGGATCACCACCTGCTCCGAGCCGGCCACCTTGAGGATCTGCGTGCGCCGCTCTTCGCCACCATACCGCGTGACCTGCCAGTCGAGCGTGCCGTACACGTCGAGCACCGGAATCCTGATGCGAAACATGTCTTCCAGGCCGTTGATGATGCTGATGAAGACCCAGGCGTCGACGGCCGGGTCGGGCGTGGTGATCAGGTACTGGTTGGCCATCGTCGCGCCCAGGCTGTGCGAGACGATCGCGACCTTCCTGAAGCCCTTCGCGTGCAGCCACTGCGCGGCCAGCGCGAAACGCTCGCTCGAGTCGGGAAACATCGGCAGGTAGTCGCCGATCTTGGCCGTGCCGGGCAACACCGGCAGCTGGATCGACAGGGTCGAATAACCGGCCTCGGCCAGGGTCGTGCGCAGCACGCCGTACAGCTCGAAGTCGGGCCCCCAGCCGCGCCCGTGGGCGATGATCACCGCACCCAGCGGCTTGGCGGCAGGTGTGTACAGGGCCAGAAACTTGTGCCCGTTCTTCTGTTCGATCTGCACCGCTTCGCCGGCCACGAGGGTGGCCAGCGTTTCCTTGGCCCAGCGCGCTTCGCGCTCGTAGTCCTGCGCCCAGGCCACGCTGCAGCCGCACGCCAGCGCCACGGCGAACCACACTCTGAGCCGCTTCAGCAACAAGACCATCGGGTTTCGCTTCACCAAAAAAGAAGCCCGCCGCAGCGGGCTTCCTCGTTCAACCGAGCGAACCTCAGGCGAGGCGGAACGGCAGCTTGCGCAGGCGCTGCCCGCTGGCCG
>JANYFX010000426.1 GCA_025359585.1 Rhizobacter sp.
GACATCGACGAAGAGGCTGCCTCCGGCACTCTGATCACTTTTGAGGAAGACGAAAAAATGGAACAAGCCATCGTGTCGGGCATCGCCTTCAACCGCGATGAAGCCAAGATCAGCCTGCTCGGCGTGTCGGACCGCCCGGGCATCGCCTTCCACATCCTCGGGCCCGTGGCCGCGGCCAACATCGATGTGGACGTGATCATCCAGAACGTCTCGCATGATGGCCGTACCGATTTTTCGTTCACCGTGCACCGCAACGACTTTGCCCGCACGATGGATCTGCTCAAGACCCAGGTGGTGCCGGCGACCGGCGCCACGGCGGTGATCGGCGACGCGAAAATCTGCAAGGTGAGCATTGTCGGCATCGGCATGCGCTCGCACGTGGGCGTGGCCAGCCGCATGTTCAGCGTGTTGAGCGAAGAGGGCATCAACATCCAGATGATCACCACGAGCGAGATCAAGACCAGCGTCGTGATCGACGAGAAGTACATGGAGCTCGCCGTGCGCGCTTTGCACAAGGCCTTCGATCTGGACCTGCCGCCGGCTGCGCACTGATCGAAGAGAGGCCTGCGCGCGAGGTTAGAATGCGCGCTGTCAACGGAGCTGTGACCGAGTGGCCGAAGGTGCTCCCCTGCTAAGGGAGTATGTGGGCAAAACCTGCATCGAGGGTTCGAATCCCTCCGGCTCCGCCAGACAACAAGTAAGTACGGGCCTCGCGGCCCGTTTTGCTTTCCTACCCCCCATAAAGCGCCCCATGAAGTTTGCGCTCGGGTGACGCGTGGCGAGCCGCGCAGATGCGACTCAGGGAACGCAAAGGGCGCCTTGGGCGCCATCGAGCCTCGCAAGGCCGCCAACCTGTCGCGCAGCAACGCGGTCAGCCTGGCCCCTTCACACCGAACAGGCAGTGAATCCACTTTGGGTGCATTGGCGCCAAAGGCTCCGTGACCCGACGCACGAGGTGCGCAGCCTTGGTGCAGGCCTTCTGCAGCAGTGAGCGGGAAGGTGCCTCCGATATCGCGCCGCCACAGCCAATGCAAGGCTCGTCTTGGCCATAAGTGCCATACGGATTGCCCGCGAGGTTCATCAAGTAGGCGGAGAGTTCGTTCGTGCTGGATGCTTCGACGCCGACATAAGAAACCTCCACGAGGTTCATCGTCGGGAACAGCGAAAGCAGCCGAAGTTCGTCAAAGGTATTGACATGTCCCCAAGGCGGGTTGACCGTGCCGCACCCCGTGCACGTGGTCCGTCCGATCCGGACATCTTGTTTGAACGGCACCCCGATCAGTACGTGGCCGCGACTCACACGCGCAAGTTCTGAACACGCGCTTGTGAGCGCTTCGGGGTCAATGTGCTCGAGCACCTCCGTGCACATCACAAGGTCGAACGAGCCTGTGGGCAAGTCGAGGCAAGTCACGTCGCCGGCGACCCCGCGCACTCTTGGATGTTGGACTTGCGGCTTCTCGAGGTCCAGCGCGACGACCGAGTCAAAGTACCTGGTGAGCACTTTCGAAAAGTGTCCGTCGCGAGCCCCGACGTCAATCGCGACTCCGCCGGACATTTGCGAAAGGAGTCGTTCGACATCGGCCGTTCTTTGCAATTCGCCTTCGCTCTGGCGGTAGTGTTTCAAGTCCACCAGTCGAATCGGTATGTCGTTGATCTTCATGCAGGGCTGTCTTTCGAGCGCTCGATTCGTTCGCATGTTGCCGGATCCATCGCCAAACGGTCCAATTTACCTTTCAAGTAAGAAGGATTCGTGTCGGTGCAGTGAAGCAACTCGAAGCAGGCGTTTCAGCTTGTCGGCAGAACCAGAGCCGTTGACGATTGCGAGCCGGGCAGAGCTGTACCTCGGTATCTGGCGCTTGCAGGCGCCGTAGCCTGCGCCGCCTGTGGGCCGGTCGGCCGGTTGGCACTGACCGGGGTTCGATGTTGGTCCGGCGTTCCGGCGGACTTCTCCGGTGCAAAGACTGCCGCTTGTCTTACGCGGCCGCCGGAATCGGCATTTCATACTTCGACGAATCGGTCATCACCCGATGCCCGCCGGAGTCATGTCATGCCGATGCTTCAACCCCGCTCGCTCGCCACGATGCCGCTGCCCGGTGCGTCGAGGCTGACGCTCAGGCGCCTGCGCCGTCCGACCCGCCTGCCGATGCTCGCAGCCGCGCCGTGGTGGCGCGGCTGCGGGGCGTGGTTGCTGCGGCTCGGCACTCGATGACGTCTTCGTCGATCGCGCCTCCAACGAACTTCAAGGAATCCCGCATGGACGATGCAACGAACACGACGAGCGACGACGTCGCCGCGCGCGAGCAGCTTTGGTCATTGATCAAGAACATCCGTTTCGCGATGTTCACGACCCGTCATCAGAACGGCCATCTGCACTCGCGGCCGATGACCACGCAGAACAGCACGCTTGAAGAAGATTCGAGCCTGTGGTTCTTCATGTCGCGCAGCGGTGAACCGGTTGCCGACCTTGTCACGGACCCTGTCGTCAACGTCGTGTACGCCGACCCGGGCGCGGACAGCTACGTGTCGGTCTCGGGCATCGCTGCGGTCATCGAAGACGCGGCGAAGAAGCGCAAGTTCTGGGGCAAGCTGACAGAAGCGTGGTTTCCCGGCGGCCCCACCGACCCCGATCTCGCGCTGGTTCAGGTCAGGATCGTGCACGCGAACTACTGGGACGTGAAGGAAAGCAAGATCGTCCAGCTGTTCGAGATGGCCAGGGCCGCGATCAGCGGCAAGCCGACCTCGGGCCTGGGCGAGCACGGCGAGATCCGCATGCGCTGAGTGCGGACGCCATGTCCATCTTCTTCGACATCACGCACACCACCCACTACCAGTACCACCAAGCGGTGCAGCTCGGCGAACATCGGGTCATGTTCCGCCCGCGCGGCAGCCACGATCTGCGGGTGCTGGCCACGGACATGAAGGTCACACCGGAGCCGGTCGACATCCGATTGATCCAGGACGTGTACTCGAACTCGGTGGCACTGGTGCGGCCGCAAAGCCCGGCCGCCGAGCTGAAGATCGAGTGCTCGTTTTCGGTCGAACACACGGGCACGCGCGCGCTCGATCTGCCGCTGAACCCCGACACCCTTCAGTACCCGTTCGCCTACGGGCAAGAGGACCGGATCGCACTGCAGCACTACCTGCTGCCGTACTACGACGATCCAACCGGCGAGCTCATCGAATGGGCACGACGATTCATTCAGGCAGACGGATCGACCGGCACCCGGCAGTTGCTCGTCGACATGACGCAATTCATTCGCAATTCGATGCTGTACGCGGCGCGCATCGACGAGGGCGTGCAAACCCCTTACGACACGCTGCGGCTGCAATCGGGCACCTGCCGCGACTTTGCGACGCTGATGATCGAGGCGGTGCGCCATCTCGGGTATGCGGCGCGCTTCGTCTCCGGCTACCTGTACACACCCTGGCTCGACAACCCTGGCTCGCCGAACTCGGGTGCAGGGGCCACCCACGCCTGGGTTCAGGTGTATCTGCCGGGGGCTGGCTGGATTCCATTCGATCCGACCAACAACCTGATCGGTGGGACCGACCTGATCCGTGTCGGCGTTGCCCGCCACGCCAGCCTGGCGTCTCCGGTGAGTGGGTCATGGCACGGGTTCCCCGGCGACTTTGCCGGGATGTTCGTCGATGTTCAGGTGCGTCGCCGCTGAGCGTCCGCGCCGTCGACGCGGCGGTGCCGTGCCGCGTGTTGCCGTTGAGCCGATAACTGTATATATTCAAGGGGTATCCTCTTAGCTCCAGCAACGCCGGAACTACTGGATGGATATCCAGCATATCGTACTGCCCGAAGCGGGTAAGGACTACCCCCGCAACTGGAACGAATTCCTGGACTGGTTCGGCAGCGAAGAGGCTTGCCTGAGCTATCTGGAGCGGCTGCGCTGGCCGCAAGAATTTGTCTGTCCGACGTGCGGCGTGTCACAGGCGCCGTATCGCTCCAGTCGTGCGCGGCTGATGTGCCGCGCCTGTGGGCGTCAGAGCACGGTGACTGCCGGCACGATCTTCGACAAGACCCGCACGCCGCTGCGCGTGTGGCTCGCGGCGGCGTGGTATGTGACCAATCAGAAGCAGGGCGTCAGCGCTCTGGGTCTGCAGCGTGTGCTCGGATTGGGGAGCTACCAGACCGCCTGGACCATGCTGCATCGGTTTCGCCGAGCGATGGTGCGCCCGGACCGGGATCGCCTGAAGGGCAGCGTCGAGGTTGACGAGACCTACCTGGCCATCACCGACCGCGAGGAGCCCGTTTCCTCTGTGGGGCGCAAGAGCAAGACGAGCAAGGTGCTGGTCGTCCTTGCGGTGGAAATGCTGCAGCCCAAGGGCTTTGGACGTATTCGCTTGCGACGCATCGAGAATGATTCCGATGCCTGTGTCGTGCCGTTCGTGCAGGAGTCCATTGCGCCTGGCGCTCAGGTGCGCACCGATGGCTCGGCGGCCTACCGTTCCCTGAGCAAGCTCGGCTACGACCATCAGCGCACGGTGATGCTCGGCTCGGACGTGCCCGCTCACGTGTCCATGGCCGGCGTGCACCGGGTGGCTTCGCTGGTCAAGCGCTGGATTCTGGGAACCCACCATGGATCGGTCCAGCCGGGGCATCTGGACGCCTACCTGGACGAATTCGTGTTCCGCTTCAACCGGCGCACTTCGAGCTCGCGCGGGATGCTGTTCTTCCGCCTTCTGCAGCAAGCCGTCGTCACCGAACCGGTGACCTACGACAGCGTCGTCAGGCCCTTGCACAAGCCAACGCAGCAGGCGTAGTATTACTGGATGGATATCCAGTGTTTGCGGCTCGACTGGAGCTAAGTGGATACCCCTTAT
>JANYFX010000440.1 GCA_025359585.1 Rhizobacter sp.
GTCCACGCGGTTGACAGGTTGTTGATCGAACGGCCGACCGTCAACGGCAGTTTGTCGAATTCGGCGTTTAGGGCCGCGCTCTGACCTTGCAGCGCCGAGATCACGCGCGCCGACGTGAGTTCACCCGCTTCGCCTAGCGATTTCAGCTTGCCCACGGCCACGCCGAGACCGTCGGCCAGAGCCTTCGCGAGCCGTGGCGCGTTTTCGAGCAGCGATCGAAGCTCGTCCCCTTGAAGCTTCCCTGACGCGAGCGCTTGAGCGAGTTGCGTCACTGCCGAACCGGCTTCCTGTGCGGATGCGCCCGACAGTTGAATTGCCTGCGTGAGTGTCTCGGTCAGACGCAATGCGTCGGCCACAGCAAGGCCCGATTCTTTGCCGGCTTGCGCAATGCGTGTGAACGCAGCGCCCACAGTGTCGACTGACACACCCGTACGCTGGGCAATGTCGAAAAGACCCTTGAAGGTTTCTTGAAACTCACTGGTCGAATTCGTCGCGAGCCTCGTGCGCGCTGCGAGGTTCGCGAACGCGTCGGTGGTCTGCGCGAGCGATCCGACCAGGCCACCGAGTAGCTGCCCGCCCACGGCCGCAGCGGCGAGCGTTTGAATCGCGCGCAGTTGATCGCCGATGCCGGCCAGCGCCTTGCGCGTCGCATCGCCGGCCGTCACTTGCTGATCGCCGGCAGCCTTCGCAGCGGCGCCGGTCTGCCGGTAGGCGTTCGCAGCGGCGTTCAGGTCGGCGCGTAGCGCGGTCTCGGCGGCGGCAGCGTTGCGGGCCGCGCTGCTGGCCTGTGCGAGCGCGTCGGCCTTGTCACGTAGCGCCGCTTTGCCGTCGATAACTGCGAGCTTGAGGCCACGTTCGCTGGCCTGAAATTCGGCGGTACTGCGCGTCGCTTTGTCGCTCTCGGCGCGCAGCCGGGCGAGCGTGTCGACCTTCTCCCGTAGCGCGGTTTTCTCAGCGTTGCGGTCGGCTCGCGCAGTGCCCTCGGCCTCGCGCAGTTCGCGGGTCTTGGCGGTCAGCTTGTCGACGGCGGCGGCTGTATCGAGAAAAGCGGCCGGCAAGGCTTTCCCATCCGTGCCCAAGTCGCGCAGTTCTTTGCTGAGCGCTGAAACGTCTTGTGCGCCCTCTACATCAATTGCGAGGCCGACGTGCACGTCCCGGCTGTTGTTCGTTGCCATGCTCGTTATCTCCTTCTCATCGCTGCCACGCGGGCGGTCAGTTCGTTGCGCGTCGGCGCGCGCAGGTCTTGCAGTCCCAGAGAGGCCAAGTTCGCGACAGTCACATGTATGTCGAGGCCGGTAAGGCGCAACGCAGGCCCCTTCGGATTCAGCCGATGCAGGCTCAGACCACGCGCGCGGATCGCGGCAAGCACTTGGGAGGCCCGCACCGTGTCGGCGGTGATGCTGGGATCAACGAAGCCGCGGGCTTTCATGCGAGCACCTTAAATCCGGCGATTTCGAGATCGCGATGCGTCGTGACATCGATGCCGCGCCCATCGTTCAGCAGGCGGCCGATCAGGGTCGCGTCGTGCGTTATGCCGAGCGTTTCGTGCACGCCGAGTTCATTCGGTAGCGGCCACAGCAGTACGGCACGCGGCACCCCCACGGCGCCAGGTGCAGTGTGGTCGTGCCGGATGTACGGGCCGCCGGGCTCGCGCGCGAGCACCGTTCCCGCCGGCATCGGCACGGTGTCGGTGATCCGCACGCTGATCGCCGAAACAGCGCTCGGCGTGGATGCGAACAGCCAGCGGGGGAGACTCACGGTGTGGTCTCCACTTGAATAAACGTCTTGATCGAACCGTCCGCAGCGCGCTGAATTTCGCTTGTGGTCTTGCGATCCGGCAAGGACACCACGTTTACCGCGAGTGGCGCGTGGGCGTCTTCAGCTTCCACGCTCTCAGGCGAGATGCGGTACAGCGCCAGCACTTCGGCCGGCGTCATCCGTTGGAATTCAGCGATCCAATGCACCAGCACCGACGTGGGCCCGCGCACCATCCAACGATTGAGGCCAACGGATGTGACCGTCAGCCACCGATCGACGGCCCTTGCGATCAGCGAGAAAGCCGGGCCAACGCCATGCACAGTGAACGATCGCTGATACGCCCGCGCCGTTAACGCCGTGCTGGTCACAATCTTGTCTGTCGGTGCCGCTTCGTGCGCGAGGTCGAATCCTTCGATCGGGTCGAGGCTGATTGCCAGAGAGTCGAGTACCCCGGTGGTGTCATCTAGGCGATATTGTTCGCCCGCCTTGATTGGTTCGATACGGACTCCCGAACCGATCAAGCCCGCAACGAGAGAGTCGAGGTGTAGCCCCGCCGGACCCGACAGCACCCAGCGCACTTCTGTCGCTGGGAGCGTGTACGAGGTGAACGGGGCCGTCATGCCGTCATGCCCAGAACAGCGCGCGGGTTAGCGTCTGCGCGTCGGGCGATCGGTGCGCCAGCCGCCTCGCTCACTTCGATCAACCGTTCTTCGGCGGTCTCGATTTCGAGTAGCTCGCGATCAATCTCGGCGAGGCGTTCGGCGCGTTCGGCGGCGGTCGGGCCGCTCTCGGTTTGGTCGAGGTGCCGGCAGAGCGCAGCGCACAACGCATTGGGGCCGAGCACGGCGGCGAGCAACGCTGCCATATCGATCATGCCGGTGGCGGTGGCTTGCACAGTCAACGGGCCCTTGTGGTCGTTGCCGAACGCGATCCCCGTCACTGGGTTGCTGATTGGCACGCTCAGCATCTCGTTCAGGTCGTTGCCGAAAGCAACGCCAGCCACGCGGTGCGCAAGCCTTGCGTCTCCGATCGTGGCCTGTGCGCTGCACCAGGCGCCGATCTCGTTGCGAGTGGTGGCGTGATCTTGCGGGCCGTTTGCGATGGCCACGCGTTCGAGGCGAAGGACAGAGATTCGGTCGCGCAATGCGCCGAGCGTGAGAGTTTTAGCCATGTCAGTGCGCCTCGGCATATTTGGTGAGTCGTGCAACGAGCGTGGCGAGCGGCGCCACGTGCAATTCGAGGGCGTCGAGTCGGCGCTTGAGGTCGTGCATGCGCTCGCGATCGGCCAGTGCGGCGCGGACTGTCTGCAGCGAGATGTGCGCGTCGAAAGCCTGCTCGGTCGAGAGCTTCGCGAGGTCGTCTAGGTCGGCGTCGAGAACCTCGTGGTTCGGTCCTTTGCGCCGGGCCATCCCAGACCGCAGCGATTCAAGATGCGCCCGGTGGCTGTCGGCGAAGTACCGATGCTCGGCAGCCATGCCGGACTGCGTGACGCGAAACTGGTCGAGGTCGCCTGACAGGCGCACGAGCTTGGCGTGGTTGATGGTCATGCTGCGGCCCTCAGCAATTGCAGACGCACGCGCCCGATACCGCCCGCGCTGATGCTGCGAGCGTTGCCGGTCGCGTCAGCAAGCATGTGCGCGACTGCGCGCAGCGGTGTGCCGGCACGTTTGAATTCGGCGGCCAGGCTGTCGGCCTTGAACAGCGAGCACAGGCGATCGAGCGCGGTGCCGGTGCTGGCGCGAGCGCTGATCGGCGCGGCGGTGCGTGCGGTGCGCGAGAGCGGCACCGGTGCGGCCGGGGGCTTGGTGCGTTGCTCGCCCTGTAGCACGCGGCGCGTATCGAGGCCTACTTGCGACGCGATATAGGCGGCGACCGTCGGCGAGTGGCCGGCTGCGATGGCCTCGATACGCACCTGTTCGCGATAGCTCTGATCGGCGCTCATGCGGCTACCCCTTGTACAAGGTGGTCGATGTAGGTCACGAGATCAGAGGTGTTGGCGAACAAATGTCCGCCGCGACCGAACTGCTCGATGCGGATCGGCAGTTGCCCGGCGCGCGAGGCGCTGACCATGAGGTCGGGTGTCAGCCCCAGCCGGCGCGCGGCGGGGTGGATTCGCTGCCACACAGGCGGGTTGCCGTGGGCATTGGTGGGTTCGTCCATGTCTGGCCTTTCGAGGAATTGCAGGCGGATGCTGTCGATCCGAAGCAAGGAAGTCACGCGGTTCGATTTAGGTAAAACCGCGAACACCGAGATCGTCAGACGGATCGGCGGCGGCGTCACGGAGTGGCGTTTCGCAATTGCGGGAGGCAAAGAACGGTGCGCATGGTTTCTGGGGTCGTGCGGTCATGATTGCGAAGGCCGGAAACTCTCGACGCCCGGGCTTCTTTGGCCCCGTGCGCTATTTCGACGTTCCAGGGGCCCCCGGTATCTCTCGCACCGACGGCCGCGCCGGCCAGCAGCCCCTGACAGCGCCGTGCGCAGGCGATCAGGTCGAGGGTGAGGCGCTGGGTGCAGCACCGGCGCGCGTGGCTGTACTGGCCGCAGACGTGACGGCG
This sequence comes from Rhizobacter sp., assembly GCA_025359585.1. GTDB lineage: Bacteria > Pseudomonadota > Gammaproteobacteria > Burkholderiales > Burkholderiaceae_C > LMDS01. Next base: position 4,314 of record JANYFX010000440.1, read on the forward strand.
CCCGCGCCAGCCACGGTGAAGGGCCGAGCGCGGGCGCTGCGGGTGGGCCGAGAGAGTGCACCCGTGTGGGCGTCACCCGACATGGTGGTCAGCGCGGCGTCACGCCGTCGATCAGGCGCTGCCTGCGATAAAGCACAAGGGACATCATCGCTAGTGCAGAACGGGCGTTTGCGATCGCGCTTTCGGGAGTCAATTGTTTTTCGTCCGCTGCCCGCAGATCGTCCGCTGCCCGCAGATCGTCGCTCAGTGTTTCGAGCGCATCGTCGTCAAGGGCGTCGAAGTCAATCGCCTGCCACACGACATCATCCTGCGTCTCGCCGCACGTGTCGCGGGCACGCGCAACCCGAACCGGATCGCTCATGTCTTCGCGGTGAATCGGCGCCGACCAATGGCTGCCGCTCCAATGGCGATAGAAGTCGACCACACGGGGTTCGCAGGAACTGGTGATGTACCAGCCGGCGAGGGTGGGGGGTTCGATAGACCAGGGCGTGATGTTCATTTTTGGTGGTACTCGAAATTAGCGCGAGGTCGGCCGCGCTGGTGCCGTAGGTGCCGATCATCCACATAGTTATTTCGTGCAAACGTACAACCACCCGAACGGTGGGGCCTATGGGTGGGCGCACCTATGGGGGTTGCTACGTTCTAGCGAAGTGGCGGCCACACCTTGCCGGGTTTGCCGGGTTTAAAGCACTGTTCCCGGTCGTCGTCGGCTGGATTCTTCATATTTACAAAAACAGAGAAATTTCCCAGGCGACAGTGGGAATTGATCGTTCAAACCCGGCAAACCCGGCAGCGGTAGTGCATCACTCCCTTCCGGTCAACCTGTGATTCGAGAGATGTCTCGCCGGCATCGACGCTCACGGCACGCTTGATCAGCTTCGCGAACACCCTGCCTATCGAACGCGGGGAGTGCGAGGAAGTCTCTCGCGCACCGAGCGTCACCAGCGCTTCGTTCACTGCGTCGGCGACTCCGGGCCTCGCGAAGACAATGCGCGTCACGTCGCCGGCAGTGAACTCGCGATCTCCGAACGTTTCGATCAGTGCCGACAGCAGCATGCAATGTGCTCGAGAGTCTTCCGAGCTTTCGGCGTTGCGATCGAACGCGCCTGCCACGTCCTCAGCGCCTGCCCAGCCGAGCGGCTGCCGCACGAACCGATCCCAGGTCGGGAATCGCGAACGCGTTTGCCAACGCACGCCCGATGCGATGAACCCGGCGACGATGCCGACCACATCGCGCAGCACCTGTTCGCGAATGGTGAGACCGTGTGCGAGTACGTCGGCGTTGCGGAACACCCGTTGCTCTGGCCGGGCTGCCGTAGGCGCCAGGCGCGCCACGATCCAGCGTGATGATTCGTCCCGCCCGAACGACAGGTTGTTGCCGGTCATCACGAACAACGTATTCGTTAGGCAGTCTGCATCGCGTGACACACCGAGCACCCGCTGTGTGAATGAAGATGAAGTCATGGCGGCGGCGAGCGACCCCGAGCGGAACGTGAACCCGTCGCTGATGTTGTCCAGGCAGATCATCACTGGGCTGCGCAGAAGCATCGACAGCAGGCGTTTCTGCGCTTCGTCTTCGTTGCCCTCAGGGAACGTCGACACGGGCATGTCGCGGCCGGTCAATACAACGTGCATTCGGCGGGCGAGTGTGGTCTTCCCGCTCGACTGCGTGCTGGCGAGTACAGCGAGGCCGGGCGCAGAGTCCATCAGCCGGCGCTGCACTCCGGTGAATAAGCCGGCGAGCGCAATGTCGGCATCCAGGGTGCTCGCGAACTCAAACTCCGATAGGAACGTTTTCCGCAGCCTTGCCAGCGCTGTTGCGGCTTCGCTTTGGGAGTAGGCGCAGACGTTCGGCACTGTCGCACCCGCAAGGTACAAGCCCGTCGAGGCATGCAACCCATTCTGAGACAGCACGGCCCCGTCATGCAGGACGATCGGGTGCGTGACCAGTCCGTTGACGATCGGCGCCGCGTGCACCTTTTTCTGAATCAGGATGTCGAATATTGGCGTCGGGACTTCGATCGCCTTCGGGCCGGTCTTCGTGGCTCCGGCAAACACTGCCACACGCTCGACGCGTTCACGAATCGCGACCTTATCCAGAGGTTCAATCTGCGTCACGGCCGGCGGTGCGGCTTCGGCTGAATCGATCAGATGCGTGTACGGCAAAGACTTCGTGACCACGTGGCAGAGCACACCAGAAAATGCAACGTACTCGCCGGGTCGGGCTGATGCAACGATCAGTTGTTCCACGTGTGCGGCGTGCCGCGATAGGTCTTCGGGCTTGAAGTCGATAACGGTGCGGCTGCCGGCATCGTTCGCGGTAGTCGCGGCACGGGCCTCGCGTTGTTGTTCAGCGCGGACATCCCGCAGCGCTTCTTTCAAGGGTTGTTTGCCGACGCTGGTTCGATGCGCCACGAACTCAATCACACGCGCGCGATCTTCGGGTTTCAGTGGCGCGGCCAGGGCTGCCCATTCGCGGCTGATTTGCTCAGCCGACATGGGCGCGAGTTTGCGCTCCACGTCTTCGGCGCTTTCGGGGTCTTGCAGTACGTCGCGCTGCATGTCGCAAGCGTTCGTGATCGTGCGCTCGACAAGATAGTCCGCGCGTTCATCCCATTTCGGCCGAGCGAGCGCCGACTGACGCATGAGTCGTTCTATTCTCTCGATGTCTTTGCCCGTCCAGAACGCCAGGTGCTGAGCGAGCGCGGCGTCCGCAGAAGAACGGTTGAATGCTTCGCTCGTGCTCGGGTCTGGGGGGTACGCGACGCTGAGCTTGGCAACGTCGGCATGCCACAGATCAGCGAACGTCGCACGGCCACCAAAGACGCCCGCAGCGCTCTTAGACTGCATCGCCCTGCGCAGTAGTTCGGTGTCGTCTGTCGGCCCTCGCCAGTCGCCCCGGGGGCCTTCGCTGGGAACGTCGGCCGCGATCGTCTGGCGCGGCGGGAAGTACCACGTGGCGAACGCTGCGATCGTTGGGCACGGCTGGGTCATGTCGCCGACCGCATCGCGGCCCAGCAAGATGAACCGACGTTCTGTGTAGAACTCAGCGTGTAGGTCGGTACGCTTGGAAGTGTGCGGGGGAACCGCACCACGGCCCCAGATATGCAGACCACGGCCCGACTGGCTCACCTCAACACAGGTGTTAGGTAGCGCGGCGCACATCTGCCGCGAGAGCGCCGACCACTGGCCGGTCGTTACGTCAAGCGCTCCGTCTAAATCCACGCAGAAGAAGTCGTCCCGAGCGGTCAGTACGAACCCGACTCCGAAGAACGGCCCCCACAGATC
>JANYFX010000465.1 GCA_025359585.1 Rhizobacter sp.
GTCCACGAGGGCCAGGTGGTCAACAAGGGCGAGTCGATCGTCGATGGGCCGGCCGATCCACAGGACATCCTGCGCCTGCTGGGCATCGAGGAACTGGCGCGCTACATTGTCGACGAAGTGCAGGACGTCTATCGTTTGCAGGGCGTGAAGATCAACGACAAGCACATCGAGGTGATCGTTCGCCAGATGCTGCGCCGCGTGCAGATCGTCAACCCGGGCGACGCGGCCTACATCGCCGGCGAACAGGTGGAGCGTTCGGAACTGCTCGACACCAACGACCGCATGGTGGCCGAAGGCAAGATGACGGCAACGCATGCCGACGTGCTGCTGGGCATCACCAAGGCGTCGCTCTCGACCGACAGCTTCATCTCGGCGGCGTCCTTCCAGGAAACCACGCGGGTGCTCACCGAGGCGGCCATCATGGGCAAGCGCGACGAGCTGCGTGGCCTGAAGGAAAACGTCATCGTCGGTCGCTTGATTCCGGCCGGCACGGGCATGGCCTTCCACGACGCGCGCAAGACCAAGGAAGCCATGGACGACGCCGAGCGCAAGGCCATCGTCATGCAGGAAGCCGAAGAACTGGCGGCGGTGCAACTGGCTCAGATCGACGCTGCGAGCGACTTGGCCGAATAAGCCTCGTTCCTGTAAGTGCAAAAGGGGCGACTTCGGTCGCCCCTTTTTTTGCCTATGTTCTGACCACCCACTCGTCGGGTGTCACCGCGGCCACGCCATGCTCTCGCAGGCGGCGCCTGAGCTTCAGTACCGCGCGGTCGCGGCTGAGCAGCCAGCGCGCGCCGCAGGCCACCGCGAGGTCAACGAACTTCTGGTCGTCGGGATCGCTGCAACGCAGCCGGGCAGCGCGGCTCGCTGGTGGTGGCGTGGGCACTTCGACGCAATGTTTGTTCCATTGCGACCAGAGCAGGGGCAAGTCGGGACTCCAGCGGTCGAGGCGGCCGCCGGCCAGCACATGGGCCAGTTCGTCGCGCATCTCTGCTGTGGCGACCCAGCGCAGCGCCGCAGTGGTGAGCGCTTGCTGCAGCGGCGCGCATTGAGGGTTGCCGAACAACAACCAGTCGAGAACCACATTCGTGTCGAGTACGGCAATCTGTGGGTCGTGATTCATCGAAGCTGGGCACCTGGGAATGGGGTGCAACGGTAGCACCCGAGCGTCGTTGGTCCGGGCCGAAACGCAGCGGCTTGCAGCACTTGGAGCCTCGGCATACAATAGAAGGCTTTTCGGCAGACACTGCTGCGCTCTTTGCTGGGCAACCCACCGGACCAAAACGCCGAGTCGGGTGCGCTTTTCCCAAGAGTTGCATGGCCAGTTGGCAAGGTGGCCGAAAACCAAGTGACTTCAAACGGGAACAAGTTACCAATGCCTACCATCAACCAGCTCGTGCGTCACGGTCGTGCGACCGAGATCACGAAGTCCAAATCGCCGGCCCTGCAGGGCGGCCCCCAGCGGCGCGGCGTGTGCACTCGTGTGTACACCACCACGCCCAAGAAGCCGAACTCTGCGCTGCGTAAAGTGGCCAAGGTTCGCCTGACCAACGGCTTCGAGATCATTTCCTACATCGGCGGCGAAGGCCACAACCTGCAAGAGCACAGTGTTGTGCTCGTGCGCGGTGGCCGCGTGAAGGACTTGCCCGGTGTGCGTTACCACATCGTGCGTGGTTCGCTCGACTTGCAAGGCGTGAAAGACCGCAAGCAGTCGCGTTCCAAGTACGGCGCAAAGCGCCCCAAGAAGGCTTAACAGCCGATCAGCGATCCGGCCTTCGGGCTGTGGTCATTTTCGGCAAGTCATCCCGGCTTGCCGAGTAAGTTGGATGGCCCCATATGGGTTGTCCGCGGCGGATGCGAAAGCGCCCGCCAACTGAAGCAAAAGGAAGAGTTATGCCTCGTCGTCGCGAAGTCCCCAAACGGGACATCCTCCCCGATCCGAAGTACGGTTCGGTCGATCTGTCGAAGTTCATGAACGTGATCATGGAATCCGGCAAGAAGGCCATTGCCGAACGCATCATCTACGGTGCGCTCGAGCAGGTCGAGAAGAAGTCGGGCAAGGATCCGCTCGAGATCTTCGTCGTCGCGCTGAACAACATCAAGCCGATGGTCGAAGTGAAGTCACGCCGCGTCGGCGGTGCGAACTACCAGGTTCCCGTGGAAGTTCGCCCGGTGCGCCGTGTGGCGCTGGCGATGCGCTGGCTGAAGGAATCGGCCCGCAAGCGCGGCGAGAAG
>JANYFX010000491.1 GCA_025359585.1 Rhizobacter sp.
ATAACTCTCGAACAACTTGCTCATCTTGCGCGGCGACTTGGCGTCGAAGAACAGGTTGCTCTTGCCGTCGGGCCCTTCCTTCAGGCTCTGGTGGATGTGGCCGCTGCAGCCCGGGTACTGCTGGCTCCACTTGGCCATGAAGCTCGGCATCACGCCGAAGCGCGCACCGATCTCTTTCGCGCCGGTCTTGAACAGGATCGCGCGGTCGGCCTGCTCCAGCGCTTCGCCGAAGGAGATGGCCACCTCGTACACGCCCGGCCCGGTCTCGGTGTGCAGGCCTTCGATCGGCACGCCGAAGGCCGGCATCTCGTCCATCAGCGCCTTGAAATACTCGCGCTTGTGGTTCATGCGCAGAAGCGAGTAGCCGAACATGCCGGGCGTGATCGGCTCCGGCCCCACGCCCTTCTTGGCGGCCCAGCTCTGCGGCGTCTCGGCAAAGTTGAACCACTCGAACTCCATGCCGCACATCGCCGACAGGCCCATCTTCTCGGCGCGTTTCAACACCCGCTTGAGCGTCTGGCGCGGGCAGATCGTTGACGGGCTGCCGTCGGCACCGACGAAGTCGCCGAGGAAGAACGGCACGTTGTCGTCCCACGGCACACGCCGGTAGGTGTTCAGATCGAGCCGCGCCAGCGCATCGGGGAAACCGTGCTGCCAGCCGGTCAGCGTGGCGTTGTCGTAGCAGTTGTCGTTCGCGTCCCAGCCGAACACCACGTCGCAGAAGCCGAAGCCTCCGCCGGGTGCCGGCTCGGCGGCGCCGAGGAACTTGTCGATGTGCAGGTACTTGCCACGCAGGATGCCGTCGATGTCGCTGACCGCGACCTTGACCTTGCCCGTGCCACTCTCGCGCACGGCCTTCAGGGCCGGGTGTTCCTTGGGTTTGCTCGCCACGCTCGTCTCCTTGATGTTCTTGTGCTTCAACGCGCGGTCGAAATGCCCATCTCACGCAGCACCTCGCCGACCGCGTTCACCGCCTGCTGCATTTCGGTCGGGCCGATCGCGCCGATGCAGCCGACGCGGAAGGTTTCCACTTGCGTGAGTTTGCCCGGGTACAGGATGAAACCGCGCGCTTTGGCGGCGGCGTAGAAAGCCTTGAAGTCGTAGTTCGGATGCGCCGGCGCGTGAAAGGTGACGATGATCGGTGCCTGCAGTTCGGCGCGCAGGAAGGGCTTCAGGCCCAGCGCCGTCATGCCGTCGATCAGCCTTTGGCAGTTTTGCGTGTAGCGCGCGAGCCTTGCAGGTTGTCCGCCCTCTTCCACGAACTGCTTCAGCGCTTCGGCCAGGGCCGCCACCACGTGCGTCGGCGGCGTGAAGCGCCACTGGCCGGTCTTTTCCATGTAGGCGTGCTGGTCGAACAGGTCCATCGCGAGCGAATGCGAGTTCCCTTCGCAGTTCGCGAGCACCGCCTTGCGGATGAAGACGAAGCCCATGCCGGGCACGCCTTCCAGGCACTTGCCGCTGGCCGCCACGAGCGCGTCGAAGCGCAGCGTGCGTGCATCGATCGGCAGCGCCGCGAACGAGCTCATCGCGTCGACGATCAAGCCCTTGCCATGGCGCGCGCACACGTCGCTCACCGCCTGCAGCGGGTTCGCCACACCGGTGCCGGTTTCGCAGTGGATGAAGCCGACGTGCGTGATGCTCGGGTCGGCGCGCAAGGCGGCGTCGAGCTCACTGGGCAACACCGCTTCGTCCTCGTTGCGCACCAGCACCGTGGTGCGCCGGCCCATCAGTGTGGCGAGCTTGCCCAGGCGTTTGCAGTAGGCGCCGTTGTCGAGCACCAGCACGTGGCCGTCGCGCGGCACGACCGTGGCCACGGCGGCTTCGACCGAGAAGGTGCCGCTGCCTTGCAAGGGCACGACGGTATGCGTTTCTTCGCCGTGCACGATGGCGAGCAACTGGCGCCGCAATTCGGCGACCATGTTGTTGAAGTCGGCGTCCCACGAGCCCCAGTCGCGCAGCATCGCGAGCTTGGTGCGCAGCGTGGTCGTCAGCGGCCCGGGGGTCAGCAGAATGGCGTCGCGGTCCATGAAAGTCTCCTGAATCTTCTTGGTGTCAAGCCGGCAGCGGCGTCCAGCGGAACGCACGCTCGCCGAGATTGAACACGCCGACACCGGCTTCGTCGCGCGGCAGCGTCAGCAGGATCTCGCCGTCGGGCGCGTAGGCCTTGCTTTCGCCTTGGTAGTTGCGTTCGGGCGTGTTCAGCGCGTGCGGCCAGTTGCACTGGACGAGGTGCGCATTGAGCCGGCGTGCAAACCCGCCAGCACGCTGCCGGTAGCCGAGGTCCTGCACCGCGCGCTCCGGCTCGGCAATGGTGCCCGGCGGGTGACCCACGATGGACGGCCAGAAGACGAGCTGGACCGGTTCGTGAGCGAGCTGTGCGGCAATCGCGTCGATGTCCTCGATCTCGCGGCACATGACGGTCGTGCAGCTGCGCCCGGCGAAACGTGTCACGGCCCGATCGGTCCCTGCGGAGAAGAAGGTCAGCTCGGCGGCGGTCAGACCGTTCTTGTGGACGGTTGCACCCACCCTGCCTTCGGCGTCGATGAAGGCGTAGCTGTTGCGCACGGCACCGTCGGCCGCGAAAGTCGGCAAGCCGATCAGGCTGGCGACGCGCGCATCACGGCAGGCTGCACGCACCCGCTGCAGCGCGGGTTCGACGATCTCGGGCCGGGCCTGCTCGCGGATCTGGCGATGGAACCCGGTCAACGCCAGCTCGGGAAAGAGGCAGAGCTGGGCACCCTGCCCGGCCGCCAGCGCCAGCACCGAAACGATGTGCTCGACGTTGCGCTCGGTCGTCCACTCCATGGTTTGTTGCGCCACTGCCAGGCGCAGGGGTTCGTGTTCGTGATTCATCGTGTGCTCGTGTTGCGCCAGGCCTGGGTGCGCTTGTCGACCCACCAGCCGAGCGCGATGAAGAGCAGCGTGACGACTGTCGACCCGGCCGTGATCAGCATCGCGCAGGCGGCAGCCGCGCCGGCCTCACCCGCTTCGTCGAGGTTCAGGATCGCGATGGCCGCCACCTTCGTGTCGGGCGAGTACAGGAACACCACGGCCGAGATCGTCGTCATCGCGTTGATGAAGAAGTAGCGTGCGATGTCGAGCAGGGTCGGCGTGCAGATCGGCAGCGTCACGCGCCAGAAGGTCTTGTAGAACGGCACCTTGAGCGAAGCCGAGACCGACTCGAATTCCGGGTCGATCGACTTCAACGCGGTGACCATCGTCAGATGGCCCGTCGTGTAGAAATGGATGATCGTGCAGAGCACCAGGATGCCCAGCGACTGGTACATGAAGTTCAACGGATTGGCAGGTGCGTTGAAGAAGAAGATGTAGCCCAAGCCGAGCACCAGGCCCGGTACCGCCATCGGCAGCATTGCCATCAACCGGATCACCGGCCGCGCCCAGTCGAGCCCGCGCGTCTTCT
>JANYFX010000521.1 GCA_025359585.1 Rhizobacter sp.
GACCGCGTCTTCATCGAGAAGTTCGTCGAAGAGCCGCGCCACATCGAGATCCAGGTGCTGGGCGATGCGCACGGCCACTGCGTCTACCTGTGGGAGCGCGAGTGTTCGATCCAGCGCCGGCACCAGAAGGTGATCGAAGAAGCGCCGAGCCCCTTCCTCGACGAGGCCACGCGCAAGGCGATGGGCGAGCAAGCCGTGGCTTTGGCCAAGGCCGTGAACTACCAGTCTGCCGGCACGGTCGAGTTCGTGGTCGGCAAGGACAAGAGCTTCTACTTCCTCGAGATGAACACGCGGCTGCAGGTGGAGCATCCGGTGACCGAAAGCATCACGGGCCTCGACCTGGTCGAGCAGATGATCCGCGTCGCGGCGGGCGAGCCGCTGGCGTTCACGCAAGCGCAGATTCCGCGCAAGGGCTGGGCGATCGAGTGCCGAATCAACGCCGAAGACCCGCTGCGCGGCTTCCTGCCGAGCACCGGCCGGCTGGTCGCGTTCGAGCCGCCGGTGCAGACGATGCACGCGTCGCTGCCCGTGCCTGGTTTCGACGGCGGCGATGGATTGACGGCGAACGCCCTGGGGGGCGTTCGGGTCGACACCGGCGTCTACGAAGGCGGCGAGATCCCGATGTTTTACGACTCGATGATCTGCAAGCTGATCGTGCACGGTGCCGACCGCGCGCAGGCGATTGTGAAGATGCGCGACGCGCTCGACGCGTTCGTTATCGAAGGCATCTCGAGCAACATCCCGTTCCAGGCCGCGTTGCTCGCGCACCCGAAGTTCGTGGCAGGCGACTTCAATACCGGCTTCATCGCCGAGCAGTACCCGAAGGGCTTCACGCGCGCTTCGGTGCAGCACGACGACCCGGCGTTCCTGCTGGCACTCGCAGTGGCCACGAACCGCCGCGTGCTCGCGCGCTCGGCCGGCATCAGCGGGCAACTGCCGGGGCACGAGTTGCAGGTGGGTGAAGACTTCGTCGTCGTTCAGACCGATGCCGACGGCACGCGGCACGAGACGGCTGCCAAGGTGCACGTCGAGGGCGAAGTCTTCCATGTCGCCGTCGTCGAACGCCTCTACCCGATCAGCTTCACCGGCCCGCTGCGCGACGTGGCCGTTCACGGCTTCGTGAACGGCGTGCCCTTCGGCGCACAGGTCGAACGTTTGACGCTCGCCTACCGCGTCACGCACCACGGCGCGCAGGTCGAAGTGCGGGTGCTGTCGCCGCGCGCTGCCGAGCTGAACGCATTGATGCCCTTCAAGGCACCGCCCGACCTGTCGAAGTTCCTGATCTCGCCGATGCCGGGCCTGCTCGTGGACGTGGCGGCGCAGCCTGGGCAAACCGTGCGCGCGGGGGAGAAGCTCGCGGTGATCGAGGCGATGAAGATGGAGAACATCCTCGTCGCCACACAAGACTGCGTCGTCGCCAGCGTGAAGGCCGCCAAGGGCGAGAGCCTGTCGGTCGATCAGGTGATCATGGAATTCCAGTGAGGTGATGGTGATGACTGCAAGACCCTTCAAGGTGCTCGGCATTCAGCAAGTGGCGATCGGCGGCCCGAGCAAGGCGCGGCTGCGCACGCTGTGGGTCGAGAAGTTCGGGCTCGAAGTCACGGGCAACTTCCGCTCCGAGCGCGAGAACGTCGACGAAGACATTTGTGCGATGGGCGCGGGTGCGTTCAAGGTCGAGGTCGACCTGATGGAGCCGATCGACCCGAACGGCAAGCCCGCCGTGCACACCACGCCGCTGAACCACATCGGCTTGTGGATCGACGACTTGGCCGCCGCGGTCGAATGGCTCGGAGCCAACGGCGTGCGCTTCGCGCCCGGTGGCATCCGCAAGGGCGCGGCCGGCTTCGACATCTGCTTCGTGCACCCGAAGAGCAACGACGAATTTCCGGTCGGTGGCGAAGGGGTGCTGATCGAACTCGTTCAGGCGCCACCCGACATCATCGAGGCCCTGGCCTTGGTCGAAGGCTGAGCACGGGCTCGGCGCGCAGGCGCTCGGCCGCGAAGTCGATGAACGCACGCAGCTTGGCTGGTGCCATGCGCCCGGCCACGTGCACCAGGTGCACGGGCAGCGGCTCGGGCTCGAACTCGGTGAGCACGATCACCAGGCGGCCGGTGCGCACCTCGGCATCGGTCTGGTAGCGCAGCGCGCTGGCCAGGCCGTGGCCGCGCACGGCGGCGTCGATCGCGACCTCGCCGGCGTTGGTCGTGAGGCGAATGCGCGGCCGGGTGGCATCGCGCGCGTCCTTGAACGACCAGGGGGCGGCCGTGTCGCTGGCCTGCGAAAAGCCGATGGCGTCGTGGTGCACCAGGTCGGCCGGGCTTTGCGGCACGCCGCGTGCGGCCAGGTAAGCGGGTGAGGCCACGACCACGCGCCGCATCGAACCGACACGCACCGCCGTGAGCCCCGAGTCGGGCAGGTGGGCGATGCGCACGGCCAGGTCGAAGCCTTCGTCCATCAGGTGAACGATGCGGTCGACGAACACGCCGCGGATCGTCACTTGCGGGTGGGCTGCGAGAAAGTCGAGTGCGATCGGCGCAACATGCAGGCGCCCGAACATCGCCGATGCGGTGATCGAAAGCTGGCCCTGCGGCGCCGTGTGCGCGCCACCGGCCGAGGCTTCGGCTTCGGCGAGTTCGGCCAGGATGCGCTTGCAGTCGCCCAGGAAGCGCGCCCCGATGTCGGTCAGACGCACGCTGCGGGTGCTGCGCTGGAGCAGCTGCGCACCCAGGCGATGTTCGAGCGCCGCGATGGCGCGCGTGACCGCGGGTGCTGAAAGCTTCAGCCGGCGTGCGGCGGGCGCCAGCCCCTGTGCTTCGGCGACCGCGACGAAGACCTTCAGCGAGTCCAGATGATCCATCTCGGCATTCCACGGGTTGCAAGAGAGCAGTGCCGGCAGCGGTGATTCCGATGCCGGCCGGAGCTGGCTAAGCTGGCGCCCCTGACTTCACAACAACGGACCTGCCATGTCGCCCTCGCCACGAACCGATTCTCCGCTGCGTCCGATCCGTCTTCATGCCCACCCGCTGTCGGGCCACGCGCACCGGGTCGAACTGTTCCTGTTCCTGTCGCTGCTCGGTCTGCCGTTCGAGAAAGTCGCCGTTGATCTGGCACATCGCGAGCACAAAGGCCCGGCATTTCTGGCGCTGAACCCATTCGGTCAACTGCCGGTGATCGAGGACGGCGACCTGGTGCTGGCCGACAGCAACGCGATCCTGACCTACCTGGCGCTGCGCTACGACGCGGGCGGCGCGTGGCTGCCGCGCGACCCGGTCGGCGCGGCGCGCGTGCAGCGCTGGCTCAGCGTGGCAGCCGGGCAGCTGGCACAGGGGCCGGCCGCGGCGCGCGTGGCCGTGGTCTTCGGGCGCCCACCGGACCAGGCACCGCGCGAGGCCGCGGCGCGCCTGTTCGGGTTGTTCGAGCAGCAGCTCGCGACGCAGCCTTTCTTCGCGGCCACGCACCCGACGATTGCCGACGTGGCGCTCTACACCTACACCGCGCACGCAAGCGAAGGCGGCGTGAGCCTGGCACCGTACGCGCAACTGCAGCAGTGGCTCGCGCGCGTCGAAGCCTTGCCGGGCTTCGTCGGCATGGCGCGCAGCACGGTGCCCGAAGCAACGGCCTGAGGGAGGGACCGGCGATGCCCACCGAACCACCTCCATTCCACGCCGGCGAAATCGCGATGCAGCAAGCCGCCGGCGTTCGCGAGCGTCTGCGCGAACTCGGGCCGCGCGTGATCCGTGATCACATGCCGGATCAGCACCGTGAATTCTTCGAACAGTTGCCGACCTTGCTGGTGGCCAGCGTCGACGATCGGCAGCGCCCATGGGCCTCGATGCTCGCGGGGCTTCCGGGCTTCATCGGCACGCCCGATGCGAAGCACCTGCGCATCGACGCGCTGCCCGAGCCCGGAGACCCGCTGCTGGCGCAACTGCGCCCCGGTGGCGCGCTCGGCCTGCTCGGCATCGAGCCGCAGACGCGGCGGCGCAATCGTGTCAACGGCACGCTGCTGGCCGTCGATGCACACGGCTTCACGCTGCGGGTCGACCAGAGTTTCGGCAACTGCCCGCAGTACATCCAGGCGCGCTCGCCGCAATGGGTGGAGGCGGCCAAAGTGCCGCGCGCAGCGCAGCACGAAGGGCCGAGCCTTTCAGCAGCGGCCGTGGCCCTGGTCGCGAACGCCGACACCCTGTTCATCGCCAGCACAGCACCTGGCCACGGTGCCGACGTGTCCCATCGAGGCGGCAAACCGGGCTTCGTGCGGGTTGCGCAAGAGGGTGGCCTCACGGTGCTGACGCTGCCCGATTTTCGCGGCAACTTCTTCTTCAACACGCTGGGCAACATCGTGGCTCATCCGCGCGCGGGGCTGCTCTTCGTCGATCACGACACCGGCCGTGTGCTGCAGCTCACGGGCCATGCCGCCGTGGTCGCGAGCGGGCCGGAGGTCGAAGCCTTCGCCGGCGCGCAGCGCCTGCTGCGCATCCACATCGAAGAGGGCGTTTGGGCCACGCGTTCGCTGCCGCTGCGCTGGTCGGCTCCGCAGCAGGCGCCACAACTCGCGGCCACCGGGCACTGGTAGCGCCCGCGATACAGTGCGGGCATGAACTCAATTCATGTCTCACCATGACCGTCCGCGACATCCTGAAGATGGGCGACCCGCGGCTGCTGCAGGCTGCGCAGCCTGTTCTTGCCTTCGACACGCCCGAACTGAACGCGTTGATCGACGATCTGTTCGAAACCATGCACGCCGTCAACGGCGCTGGCCTGGCCGCGCCGCAGATCGGCGTCGATCTGGCGCTGGTGATCTTCGGCTTCAAGCAGAATACGCGTTACCCCGACGCACCGCCGGTGCCCGAAACGGTGTTGATCAACCCGGTCATCACGCCGCTCGACGACGAAGAAATAGAGGGCTGGGAAGGCTGCCTGTCAGTGCCCGGCCTGCGCGGCGTGGTGCCGCGTTTTGCGCGCATCCGCTACAGCGGCTTCGACCCGCAGGGTCGGCCGATCGAGCGCGAAGCCGAGGGCTTTCACGCCCGCGTGGTGCAGCACGAGTGCGATCATCTGGTCGGCAAGCTCTACCCGATGCGCATTCGCGACTTCAGCCGATTCGGCTTCACGAGCGTGCTGTTTCCCGGGCTCGACGCCGGCGACGACGACTGAGCCCGCGCGTTGCTGTTGTGTAAACGAGAGTTTCTCCTACGTCTTTCGGGTCGGCGAGACGCTCGTCAACGGCGTTGAAGCACGGCAGCATGCTGCCGCAAGGTGGCACTGCAGCAGTCGGGCGTGCACCGCGCCTCACAGGAGTTCAGCACCATGACGACGTTCAAACCGCCCCGATTCTTCGGCCTGATGCGTTCGCTCATCATCGCGGCAGCCGCCGTGTCCGCCAGCCTCGGTGCCAGCGCACAACCCGCGCCCGCCGACCCGCCAGGGCGGGTGGCGCGTCTGTCCGATCTCAACGGCCAAGTCTGGCTTTACAGCCCCGACAGCGCCGAGTGGGTCAGCGCCGATCGCAACCGGCCCTTGACCAGCGGCGACCGCCTGGCCACCGACCCCGGCGCGCGCGCCGAGTTGCAGGTGGGTTCGACGACGCTGCGGCTCGATGCGTCCACCGAGCTCGAAGTGGTGCAGCTCGACGACGACAACATCTCGCTGCAGCTTCACGGCGGCAGCATCAGCGCCCGCGTGCGCAACCTCACCGATGCCGGTGAGGTCGACGTGCAGACCGAAGAAGGCCGCTTCGTGCTGCAGCGCGCCGGCCGCTACCGCATCGACCGCGACCGCCCTTCGAGCCACCTCACGGTCTACACTGGCCAAGCCGTTTACGAAGGGCCGAACAGCGCCTTGACCGTGAACCAGGGCCAGCGTGGCGAGTTCTGGCTCGATTCGAGCAACGCCGCGCAATACAGCCTCAGCTCCCCAGTGAGCGACGATTTCGCCGGCTGGAACAGCGAGCGCGACCGTGGCTCCGACCGCGTGGTGGCACCACGTTATGTGTCGGCCGAGATGACCGGCGTGGAAGAGCTCGACCGCTACGGCAGCTGGGACCAGAACACCGAGTACGGCGCCCTGTGGGTGCCGCGTGGCGTGGCCGCCGGCTGGGCCCCGTACAGCACCGGCCACTGGGCCTATGTGCGGCCGTGGGGCTGGACCTGGGTCGACGACGCGCCCTGGGGCTTCGCGCCGTTCCACTATGGCCGCTGGGTCTACTACCGCAACGCCTGGTGCTGGGCGCCGGGCACGCGTGTGGCGCGGCCGGTCTACGCGCCGGCGCTGGTGGCGTGGGTCGGTGGCCCGCGGGTGAGCGTGTCGGTCAACATCGGTGGTGGGCCGGCAGTGGGCTGGTTCCCGCTCGCGCCGCGTGAGGTCTACGTGCCGAGCTACCGCGTCAGCCCGCGTTACGTGCAGAACATCAACATCACGCATGTCACGAACATCACCAGCATCACGACCGTCATCAACAACCCGCAGGCGCCGCGCGACTTCGGCAACCGGCGCTTTCCGAATGCACTGACGGTCGTGCCTGCTGCTGTGCTGACAGCGCGCCAACCGGTCGCACCTGCTGCCGCGCAAATGCGCAACACGCCCTGGGTGCGTGACCTGAACAACCAGCCGCGGCGGGGCGAAGCGCTGGTGGCCGCGCCGATCGTCGCGCCCGTCGCGCCGGTGCAAACCGGCGAACGCCGCCCGGTCGCACCGCCGCCCGGCTTCGCGGGCAACCCGCGTTCGCCGCGCGAGGGCTCGCCGCGCGACGCCGGCCGCTCGCCCGCTCAGGCGCCCGATGGTGGCCGGGGTGGTGACCGCAGGCCGGGCCAGCGCGAAGAGGCCGGCCGGCCCGATGGCGCACCCAACCGCTCGGTGGGTGCAGTGAACCCGGCAGCGCCTGTCGCTCCCGCAGTGAACCCGACGCCGGCGCAGCCCGGGACCGCGGCGCCTGTGCAACGCCCAGTCGCCGAACCTCCGGTGCGCCGGCCGGGTTCCGGTGCCGGGGATGACCGGCGTGGCCCGGGGCGCGAAATGATTCCTGCGCCGGCACCTGCGCCAGTCGCAGCACCCGCGCCTGCCGTCGTCGCTCCGACTCGGCCTGCGGTTCAGCCGCAGCCCGTGGCGCCGGTGCCTCAGCCTCAGCCGACAGCTCCCGCCGTGCGGCCCGCCGCGCCGCGCGACGCTGCCGAGCGCCCTGTGGCTCAGCCGCCTGGTGCCGAAGCGCCGGGCCGCCGCCCGCCCGCGCAACAACCCCAGCCGCAGGCCGAAGAGCGCCGTCAGGTGCCGCGGGCCGAAGCGCCAGCGGTGGCGCCGCGGGCACCACAGCGCACCGAAGCGCCGGCGCAGCCGAGGCCGGTCGAAGCCCCGGCGCCTGCCAAGCCAGCCGCCGAAGCCCCGAAACAGGCCGTGCCCGATGCCCGCCGCCCCGAGCAGCCGGCGCGTGCGCGTGCCGAGGCCACACGCGACGAGCGGCGTGGCGACGGCCGCGAGCGCGGCGACAAGAAGGACAACTGAGCCCGCACCGCTTCAGCGCAGCAAGGGCTCCAGCGCGGGCCAGACGTTGTCGAGAATCATGGGGTGAGCGGCCGCCTTCGGGTGGATGCGGTCGGCCTGGAACATCTCGTTCGCCTGCGGCCCGTCGGCCACGCCCTTGAGCATGAAAGGCACGAGCGCCGTGCCTTCGGCCTTGGCCACGTTGGCGAAGACACCGAAGAACTGATCGCTGTACTGGCGGCCGTAGTTCGGCGGCACCTGCATGCCGAGCACGAGCACCTTGGCGCCAGCGGCCTTTGCGCTGCGCGCCATCTGCGCGAGGTTGTCGCGGCTGGTGTCGAGTGGCAGGCCGCGCAGCGCGTCGTTGGCGCCGAGCTCCAGCACCACCACGGCGGGCCGGTGCAGGCGCAGCAACTGCGGCAGGCGCGAGCGGCCGCCCGATGTGGTGTCACCGCTGATGCTCGCGTTGACCACGCTGGCCGCGATCTTCTTCTGCGCCAGCCGTGCATCGAGCAAGGCAACCCAGCCGCTGCCGCGCGTCAAGCCGTATTCGGCCGAGAGGCTGTCGCCGACGACCAGCACGAGCTTGCGTGCCGGCGGCGTGGCGGCCGCCGCATTGGCCTGAGCCCATGTGGGCAGCGGCGCGGCCAGGCTCGCCGACACGGCAAGCACGCTACAGTGCATGAGCCACTGTCGGCGCGTGGCTGCGCGCCGAGTCGAATCCTTCGAGAAAACCAGAACCTCATTCATGTCTGAACCCATCATTGCGGTCGAGCGTGTCACCAAACAAGTGCAAGACTCCACCGGCACCTTGACCATTCTCCATGAGATCGATTTCACCCTGGCGGCACGCCAGTCGGCTGCCATCGTGGGCGCCTCGGGCTCGGGCAAGAGCACGCTGCTGTCGATCATCGCCGGGCTCGACACACCCACCACCGGCACCGTCAAGCTGGCCGGCACCGACCTGTTCACGATCGACGAAGACGCGCGTGCCGCCGTGCGTGCCGCGAAGGTGGGGTTCGTGTTCCAGAGTTTCCAGTTGCTCGGCAACCTGAATGCGCTCGAAAACGTGATGCTGCCGCTGGAACTGCAAGGCCGCAACGACGCGCGTGCCATGGCCACCGAGATGCTGCAGCGTGTGGGCCTGGGCGAGCGGCTGCGCCACTACCCGAAGGTGCTGTCGGGCGGCGAGCAGCAGCGGGTTGCGCTGGCCCGTGCCTTTGTCGTTCAGCCGGCGGTGTTGCTGGCCGACGAGCCCACCGGCAGCCTCGACTTCGCCACCGGCGAAACCGTCATGGCGCTGATGTTCGAGCTGAACCGCGAAGCCGGCACGACGCTGGTGCTCGTCACCCACGACCGCAGCATTGCGGCGCGTTGCGACCGGCAGTTGCGCATCGAAGCGGGCCGGGTCGACCTCGGCACAGAGCTGTAAACAAAAAAGAACAAGGGCGCCAACGGCGCCCTTGTAGCAGTAGCGAAGCCCTAATTACTGAACTTGTAGTCGGTCTTCGCCTTCGCGCGAATCTCGTCGCGGAAGGTCGTCATCTTCTGCTGCTCCAGGCGCTGCTTGATCTGCGCCTTGACTTCTTCGAGCGGCGGGAAGGTCGCTTCGCGCGTGTCTTCGAGCTTGATGATGTGGTAGCCGAACTGCGTCTTCACCGGCTCCTGTGTCATCTCGCCTTTCTTGAGCTTGACCATGGCTTGCGAGA
>JANYFX010000498.1 GCA_025359585.1 Rhizobacter sp.
GTGCCACGGCTGGTGTAGACCCACAGGCGCTGCAAGCGGTTCAACCCCGCCGTGAAGGGCTGCTGCAGGCGAACGAACCAGTTCCACGGCAGGAACTGCCCACCGTGGGTGTGCCCCGAGAGCTGCAGGTCGAAGCCCGCTGCAGCCGCAGCGACCGCGCTGCGCGGCTGATGGGCGAGCAGCACTTTCACCAGCGCTTCGCCAGCCGGCGCGCCGTGCAACGAACGGTGCGGGTCGCTGCGGTGGGCTTCGTCGAAGTGGTGCGCGCCGTAGTCGGTGACACCGGCCACCAGCAGGCTCGCCGCATCGTGCTGCAAGACCACGTGTTCGTTCATCAGCACCTGCACACCCAGGCGACGCAGCTCTACCACCCACGCGTGCGCGCCGGAGTAGTACTCGTGGTTGCCGGTGACGAAGAAAGTGCCATGCCGCGACGCCAGCGCTGCCAGCGGCGCGACGTGCGTGGCGAGCTCGTGCACGCTGCCGTCCACGAGGTCACCGGTGACCGCCACCATGTCGGCGCCGAGCCGGTTCACGGCTTCGACGATGCGGTGCATGTAGGCACGCTTGATCGTCGGGCCGACGTGGATGTCGCTGATCTGCGCGATCGTGAAGCCGTGCAGCGCGGCCGGCAGGTCGGTGATCGGGATATCGATGGCGACGACAGCCGCCGTGCGGCGCGCGTTGACGAAGCCGACCACGGTGACGAACACGCCGAGCAGCGGCACCGCAACGGCCGATAAGAACGAGAGTTCGGGCCACGCCCCACGCGGCAGCAGCGGCTCGCCGATCCACGCCAACAGCAGCACGGCGTCGCGCAACAGGGTCAGGACGAACAGCGACGAAAACAAGCCCATCGCCAGCGCGCCGGCCCAGGCCAGCCGGTCGGACCACGGCTGCGTGCGCAGCCGGCGCGCCAGCAGGGCCATCGGCATCGCGGTGGCCGAAGCAACCAGCACGGCGGCGAAGGTCAGCGCCGGCCAAAACCCGCCGGGCAAGGCCGGCACGATGCGCGCGCCGACATAGGCGTGAAGCAGGATCGAAACAATCCAGAGCGGCATGGGAAGGCACCGGGGAGCTGAGCCCGGAACATGGGGCCAGTCCGCCGGCGTTCAATGCCGGCGGCGCAAGCGGCGGCCGCGATTCAGGCCGCGATGTGCTCGTACTGGGCGATGTATTGCGCGGCCGCCGCGTCCCAGTCGAAGGCCTGCGCCATCGCGCGGCGCTGCACTTCTTGCCACTCGCCCTTGCGCTTGAAGAGTGCGAACGCGCGGCGCAGCGCGGCCACATAGTCATCGACTTCGAAACGCTCGAACACGAAGCCGGTGGCGCTGCCGTCGTCGAGGTTTTCGAGCGAACTGTCGACCACGGTGTCGGCCAGGCCACCGACCTTGCGCACCAGCGGCAACGAACCGTACTTCAGGCCGTACAGCTGCGTCAGGCCACAAGGCTCGAAGCGCGACGGCACCATCATCACGTCGACGCCCGCGACGACGCGGTGCGCGAGCTCTTCGTCGTAGCCGACCTTCACCGCGATCGCGCCGGGGTGGGTCTTGGCCGCCTGCACGAGCGCCGCGATCAGCCCCGGCTCGCCCGTGCCGAGCACCACGAGCTGGCCGCCGCGTTCGAGCAACTGCGGCAGCCCTTCCAGGATCAGGTTGAAGCCCTTCTGCTCGGTCAGCCGGCTCACCACGCCGAACAAGGGCCGATCGGTTTGCGGGCCGAGGCCGAAGCTGCTCTGCAACGCGAGGCGGCATCGGCCCTTGCCGGCCAGCCTCCTGCCGTCGTATCGCGCGGGAATCAGTTCGTCGATTGCCGGGTTCCACACCGCATCGTCCACCGCGTTCAGGATGCCGCTCAGCTCGCCCGAACGCGCGCGCAGCACGCCGTCGAGCCCGCAGCCCTGCTCTTCGCCCTGAATCTCGCGGGCATAGGTCGGGCTCACGGTCGTGATGCGGTCGGCGTAGTGCAGGCCCGCTTTCATGAACGAGACCTGGCCGTGGAATTCGAGGCCGTGGGTTTGGTAGAAATCGGCCGGCAGGCCCAATTCGCCCAGCACGTCGAGTGGAAAGGTGCCCTGGAACGCGAGGTTGTGCACCGTGTGCACGGAGCCGGCCTGGCGGCGGCCGCTGTGCAGTTGGGCGGCGCGCAAATACGCGGGCGCCAGGCCGGCGTGCCAGTCGTGGCCGTGCACGACCTGGGCCGACCACGACGGGTCGAACCCGTCGGCGAGAAGCGCGCCGACACGGCCGAGCAAGGCGAAGCGGCGGTGGTTGTCGATGTAAGGCTGGCCGGCTTCGTCGGCATACGGGTTGCCTTCGCGCGCGTAGAGCGCGGGCGCGTCGATCAGGTACAGCGGCACGCCGGTTCCGGGAAGCGTGCCGAGCAACAGGCGCCCGCCATCGGGCAACTCACCGCCTGTGGCGAGCGGCTTCGCATCGGGCACGCCGCGCAGGATCGCCGGGAACGCCGGCACCAGCACGCGCACATCACAACCACGCCTGACGAGCGCGCCCGGCAAGGCGCCGCACACGTCGGCCAGACCCCCGGTCTTGAGCAGCGGAAAGATCTCTGCGCAAACCTGCAGCACCTTCATGTCACGACGCTCGGCTCAGCACGGCCGGTGTGTTCGCGGATGCGCGCGAGTCGTTGCGCGAGCGCGATCAAGGGCGCGAGCGCGGTTTGGGTCGGCACGCTCTGCGCCGCCACGTCGGCCTCGTAGCGTTCGAGGTAGACGCGCAGGGTCGCGCCTTCGGTGCCGGTGCCCGAGAGCCGGAAGACGATGCGCGAGCCGCTGGCGAAGATGATGCGCACGCCCTGCTTCGTGGCGACCGAACCGTCGATCGGGTCGGTGTAGGAAAAGTCGTCGGCGATGCTCACGCGTTGGCCGTCGAACGACTGGCCCGCGAGCGCTGGCAGTTGCGCGCGCAGGTCGGCCATCAAGGTGTTGGCGGCCGCAGTTTCGATCGCTTCGTAGTCGTGGCGCGAGTAGTAATTGCGGCCGAACTTCGCCCAGTGCGCACGCACCAGGGCTTCGACCGACTGGCCGGTGGCGGCCAGGATGTTGAGCCAGTACAGCACCGCCCAGAGACCGTCCTTCTCGCGCACGTGGTCGGATCCGGTGCCGTAACTTTCTTCACCGCAGAGCGTGACCTTGCCGGCGTCGAGCAGGTTGCCGAAGAACTTCCAGCCGGTGGGTGTTTCGTAACTCGCGATGCCGAGCGCTTTGGCGACGCGGTCGGCCGCCATCGACGTCGGCATCGACCGGGCGATGCCCTTGAGCCCACCACGGTATCGCGGCGCCACGTCGGCATGTGCGGCGAGCAGCGCGAGGCTGTCGCTCGGCGCCACGGGGAAGTTGCGGCCGACGATCATGTTGCGGTCGGCGTCACCGTCCGACGCGGCGCCGAAGTCGGGCGCGTCGGCCGCAGCCATGTGATTGATCAAGTCCTCGGCGTTGACCGGGTTCGGGTCGGGGTGCAGGCCGCCGAAGTCTTCGAGCGGCTCGGCGTTGACGACCGTGCCGGCCGGCGCGCCGAGCAGGCCTTCGATGATCTGTTTGGCATACGGCCCGCCGACCGCGCTCATCGCATCGAAGCGCATGCGGAATCCGCCGACGAACAGAGCCTTGATGGCGGGGAAGTCGAAACAGGTCTGCATCAGCGCAGCGTAGTCGGCGACCGGGTCGATGACCTCGACCACCATCTGCTCGATGCGCTGCGTGCCGAGCGTGTCGATGTCGATGTCGGCCGCGTCGCTCGCGCGAAACTGCGTGATCGTCTTCGTGCCCGCGAAGATCGCCTCGGTGACTTTCTCTGGCGCCGGCCCGCCGTTGCCGACGTTGTACTTGATGCCGAAGTCACCGTCTGGTCCGCCCGGGTTGTGGCTCGCCGACAGCACGATGCCGCCGTAAGCGCCGTGCTTGCGGATCACGCAACTGACCGCCGGCGTCGACAGAATGCCGCCCTGCCCGAGCAGCACGCGGCCGAAGCCTTGCGCCGCCGCCATGCGCAGGATCGCTTGCACCGCAGCACGGTTGTGAAAACGGCCGTCGCCGCCGAGCACCAGTGTCTGCCCGGTCGTGCCGTCGAGGCTGTCGAACAGCGCCTGAACGAAGTTCTCCAGATAGCCCCGCTGCTGGAACACGCCGACCTTCTTGCGCAGGCCCGAGGTGCCTGGCCGCTGGCCGGAGAAAGGAGTGGTGGGGTGGCTGACGATGCTCACGGGCGTTCCTCGAACGAAGAAGTGTTGTTGCTGTCGCTATCGCTCGCACACCAGAAACACCGTGGCCAGCGGCGGCACGGTGAGGGCGATCGACTGCTCGCGGCCGTGTGCTGCCACCGCCTCGGAATGCAGCGGCGCGTTGTGCACGCCGCTGCCGCCGTAGACCACGGCGTCGGTGTTGATCAGCTCGTGGTAGGTGCCTGCTGCCGGCACGCCGATGCGATAAGCGTGGCGCACCACCGGCGTGAAGTTGCACACCGCCACGACGAAGCTGCCGCCGGGTGCGTGGCGGGTGAACGAGATGACCGAGTTCTTCGCGTCGTCGTGCGCGATCCACGCAAAACCTTCGGGCGTGAAGTCGAGCTGGTGCAGCGCGGCGTGCTGGCGGTAGACGATGTTCAGGTCACGCACCAGCCGCTGCGTGCCGCTGTGCGAAGGCTGGTCGAGCAGATGCCACGGCAGGCTGGTCTCGGCGTTCCATTCGTTGTCTTGCGCGAACTCGCCGCCCATGAACAGCAGCTTCTTACCCGGGTGCGCCCACATGAAACCGAAGTAGGCGCGCAGGTTGGCGAAGCGCTGCCATTCGTCGCCCGGCATGCGGCCGAGCAACGAGCCCTTGCCGTGCACCACCTCGTCGTGCGAGAGCGGCAGCACGAAGTTTTCGGTGAACGCGTAGACCAGCCCGAAGGTCATCTTGTGGTGGTGGTGTTGGCGGTGCACCGGGTCTTCGCTCATGTACGACAGCGTGTCGTTCATCCAGCCCATGTTCCACTTGTAGTGAAAGCCGAGGCCGCCACTTTGCAGATCGTCGCTCGGCGGTCGCGAGACCGACGGGAACGCGGTCGACTCCTCGGCCACGGTCACCGCCTCGGGGCGCTGCGTGCCGATGATCTGGTTCATGCGCCGCAAGAAGTGGATCGCCTCCAGGTTCTCGCGGCCTCCCAGGTGGTTCGGCACCCACTCGCCGTCCTTGCGGCTGTAGTCGCGGTAGAGCATCGACGCGACGGCGTCGACGCGCAAGGCGTCCACGCCAAAACGTTCGATCCAGTACAGCGCATTCCCGACGAGGTAGTTGCGCACCTCGGTGCGGCCGAAGTTGTAGATCAGCGTCTGCCAGTCCTGGTGAAAACCTTCGCGCGGGTCGGCGTGTTCGTAGAGCGGCGTGCCGTCGAACTGCACCAAGCCATGCGCGTCGGTCGGGAAGTGGCCGGGCACCCAGTCGACGATCACGCCGATACCGGCTTCGTGCGCGGTGGCGACGAAATGGCGAAAGTCTTCGGGTGTGCCGAAGCGCGCGGTCGGGGCGTAGAGCCCGGTCGGCTGGTAACCCCAGGAGCCGTCGAACGGGTGTTCGTTGATCGGCAGCAACTCGATGTGCGTGAACCCCAGTTCGCGTACATACGGGATCAGTTGCTCGGCCAGTTCGCGGTAGGTCAACCAGCGGTCGCCTTCTTCGGGCACCCGCCGCCACGAACCGAGGTGCACTTCGTAGACGCTGATCGGCGCACCGAGTGCGTTCGCCGCCTGGCGCTGCTCGTTGGGTTTGACGACGTTCGGCAGGCCCTGCACCACCGAGGCCGTCTGCGGCCGCAACTCGCCGCGGAACGCGAGCGGGTCGGCCTTGAGTTGAACGGTGCCGTCGGCGCCTTTCACTTCGAGCTTGTAGAGATCGCCGGCGCCGACGTGCGGTAGGAAGATTTCCCACACGCCGCACTCGGGGCGCAGCCGCATCGCGTGGCGCCGACCGTCCCAGTTGTTGAACGCACCGACGACGGAGACACGCTGTGCGTTCGGCGCCCACACGGCGAAGCGTGTGCCGGGCACGCCGTCGATCAGAAGCGGGTGCGCGCCGAGCTGTTCGTAAGGCCGGTGGTGCGTGCCTTCGCCGAGCAACCACAGGTCCATCGCACCGAGCAGCGGGCCGAAGCGGTACGGGTCTTCGAGTACCTGGCGGTGGCTGCCCCAGTCGATCTCGAGCTGGTAGTTCAGGCGCTCGGGGTGCGGCGTGAGGAAGGCCTCGAACACGTCGGAGTCGCCAATGCGGTGCAGCGTGGCCACCCGCCGCTGCCCGGGATTTTCGAGCACGAGCACTTCACGCGCGCCGGGCAGCAACACACGCAATACCCACGCGCCTTCGTGCGGGTGCAGGCCCAGCACGGCGAAAGGCTCGCGGTGTTCACCGGCCATCAGCGCCGCAAAGACTTTGTGATCCAGCATGGTCAGCGGCGCAGCGTTTCGAACGCGCGGGAGAAGAAGTCGACAGCCCCGAAGTTGCCCGACTTCAGCGCCAGATGCAAGCCCCGCGACCCGCTCACGGGCGACACGGCGTGGCACCAGGGCACGCCCGGATCGATCTGCGGGCCGATGCGCATCTGCGTGATGCCGAGCGCCTGCACACACGCGCCCGAGGTTTCGCCACCGGCGACGACGAGTTGCGCCACGCCGCATTCGACGAAGGCACGCGCGATGCGGCCGAGCGTGTCTTCGACGATGGCGCCGGCCCGCTCGACACCGAGCTGCTGCTGCACCTGGCGTACCGCCTCGGGCGCGGCCGTGGCGTACACCAGCACCGGGCCGCGTGCAAGGCGCGGCAAGGCCCAGGCGAGCGCTTCGGAGACCACATCGACACCCGAAGCGATCCGCAAGGGAGCGACTTCGAAGGCCTCGCCGCCGGCCCGTACAAACGCCGCCACCTGCGCTTGCGTGGCCGACGAGCAACTGCCGGAAACGATGGCCTGCGCACCCGTGGGCGCCGGCAAGCGCGCGGCCTCGGTGGCGGGCTCGATGCCGAACTGCGCCGGCAGGCCGATCGCGAGGCCCGAGCCCGCCGTCATCAGCAGCGCGCCCTTCAGCGCTTCGGCCAGATGCCAAAGATCGGCGTTGTCGACAGCGTCGGCAATGGCGAGCGTCGTGCCCTGCGCCTTCAGCACTTCGATGCGCTCACGTATGGCCGACGCGCCGGCAGCCACCGTGCCGCGCTCGATCAGCCCGACCTTGCGCCCGCGCTGCACACCGAGCTGCGCCTGCAGCACGCGCACAAGGTTGGCGTCCGTCATCGGCGTCAGCGGGTGCAGGCGCATGGGGCTGTCGGACAACAGCAGGTCGCCGACGAACAAATGCCCCTTGAACACCGTGCGGCCGTTCTCGGGGAACGCCGGTGTGACGACGCAGAACGGCGCCAGCAGTTCGTCCATCAGCGCTTCGGTCACGGGGCCGATGTTGCCTTCGGCGGTCGAGTCGAAAGTCGAACAAACCTTGAAGTAGATCTGGCTCGCGCCCTGCGCGCGCAGCCAGCGGCAGGCCGCGAGCGACTGCTCGACAGCAGCCTCGGGCGCGATGGTGCGCGACTTGAGCGCGACCACCACTGCGTCGGCGGCCTCGGCGAGCGGCCCGCTCGGCACGCCGATGGTCTGCACCACGCGCATGCCGGCGCGCACGAGGTTGTTGGCGAGGTCGGTCGCGCCGGTGAAGTCGTCGGCAATGCATCCGAGGTGGATCATGGTCAGGGTCTCCGCGCAGGTCACAAGGCAAAGCGCCAAGCTCCCGGCTGGCGCACTGTGCCCTGCGGCACATGAGTGGGTTCACTGGCCCCACCCGTCGGATGCCCGGGCACCCGACAAACCAGTTGTCGATCAACGCTGTGGCCGGCCCGAGTGACTCTACACCAGCTTTTGCCGACAAGCTGGGCTGACGCCGGAGCGCATCGGGCGCGAACGCGCACCTTGTCGCGAAGCATTTCGACTGCAGGTCAGGCTTGTGCGCTCGCCTTGCCTAATGTGCAAAGTGAGCGGCATGCAAGCCTTGTGGTTTCACCGGCATGGCGTCGGCTCACACCACGGCGTCTTGTTCCGGCTCAACCCGGCTTGCCGATCTCTGCGAGCACGAACTCGATGAAACAACGCGCCCGTGACGACAACACGCGCGTCTGCGGGTACACGATGTTGATGGGCATGGGTGTGGGGTAGTCGTCGGGCAGCAAGCGGCGAACCCGGCCGCGCGCGATGTCGTCGCCGACGACCCAGTGCGGCACGCGGGCAATGCCGACGTGGTGCAGCACGGCGCCGTACATCGCGTCCGCGCTGTTGACGCCCAGCGTGCTGGGCACCTCGATCGTCTGCCGCCCCTGTTCGGAGTCGAAGACCCAGCGGTTGCCCTTGGCGAAGCCGGTGTAGACGATGCAGTTGTGCAGCAGCAGGTCGGTCGGGTGCCGCGGCTCGCCGTGGGTCGCGAGGTACTTCGGCGTTGCGACGATCAGGTGCTCGACGAGGCCGATCGAGCGCGCGATCAAGGTGCTGGAGGCCAGGTCGCCGATGCGAACGCCGAGTTCCACACCTCCCTCGATCAGGTTGACGGCCTGGTCGGTCAGCTGCACGTCGAGGCGCACGCGCGGGAAGGCGATCAGGAAGCGCGCGACGATCGGCATCAGGATGGCGCGGCCGTAGGAGTCGGGCAGCGAGATGCGAAGCAGCCCGCTCGGCTCGGCCCGCGCGCCGCCGATCGAAGAATGGATCGCGTCCGCCGCGTCCAGCAGGTGCTGCACGCCTTCGTAGAGCTGTGTGGCCTCGTGGGTCGGGTTCAGCTTGCGCGTGGTGCGCGCGAACAGCTGCACCTTGAGGCGGGCTTCCAGCGTGGCGATGTGCTTGCTGACCGTCGACTGGGTGAGCCCCAGTTCACGCCCGACCGCCGAGAAGCTGCCGAGTTCGTAGGCGCGTGCGAACGCGGTGTAGGCGATCAGGCTGGGCATCGTTTTATTCAGTCGCGAATCGAATGAATGATATCGAATCTCATGGCTTCCGCGACAGGTTCATCCTGACCAAAATCGAGCCACACAAGAACAGGAGACAACGATGAGCAAGCGAATCGCGATCGTCGGCGGCGGGGCCGGTGGACTGCACCTCGGGCTGTACCTGCTGGCACGTGGCGTGCAAGTGACGATCCACACCGACCGCCGCCCGGAGGACTACCGGACGCAGCGCCTGTTGAACACGGTGGCGCACCACAGCATCACCATCGCCCGCGAAACCGAATTGGGCGTGAACCACTGGCCGACCGAGCAGTACGGCTACTACTGTCATTACCACCATTTCGGCGGCGAGCAGCCGATCTTCTTCCGCGGCGACTTCAAGTCCGCCAGCCGCGCGGTCGACTACCGCGTCTACCTGCCACGGTTGATGCAGGACTTCGCCGAGCGCGGCGGTCACATCGAATACGCGGAGTTGAAGGCCGACGACGTGGCGCGCGTGGCTTCCGCGGCCGACCTCGTCGTGGTCTGCACCGGCAAGGGGCCGCTGGGCCAGATGTTCGAGCACGACGCGGCGCATTCGCCCTTCGACCGGCCCCAGCGCATGCTGTGTGTCGGCTTGTACAAGGGCGTGGCCGAAGAGCCGACGCGCAGCGTCACGATGTCGGTCTCGCCCGGCCAGGGCGAGCTGATCGACATTCCCACGCTGACCTTCGGCGGCATGGCACACGCGCTGTTGATGGAAAACGTGCCTGGCGGCGACATGGAGGTGCTCGCGAAGATGCGCTACGAAGACAACCCGCGCGCCTTCCTCGACACCGTGCTCGAGAAGCTGGAGAAACACCACCCGACGGTGTACCGCCGCGTCGACCGCAAGAGCTTCGACCTCGCCAACAGCCCGAACGACCTGCTGCAAGGTGGCGTGACGCCGACAGTGCGCCACACCCACGTGACGCTCGGTGGAGGCAAGCTGGCGATCGCGCTCGGCGACGTGCAGGCAATCGTCGATCCGCTGTGCGGCCAGGGCGCGAACATCGCTTCTCATGCCGCGTTCGTGCTGGGTGAAGAGATCGTGCGCCAGTCGATCTACGACGAGCGCTTCTGCGAGACGGTCGATGCGAAACGGCGCGACCGCATCCTCGGCGCGGCCCGCTGGACCAACCTGTTCCTGCAGCCGCCGTCGCCCGAGCTGATGCAACTCATCGGCACGATGAGCCAGGACCGCGCGCTGTGCGACGAGTTCACCGACAACTTCAACCGGCCCGAGGCACAGTGGGACCGTCTGGCCAGCCCGCAGCGCATCCTGGCGTGGATCGGTGAGCACCGCGCACCCGCCGCGCTGGCGGCCTGACGGGGCGATGCGATGCACCGACTGCTCGTCACCTACCCCGTGCCGGTGGAGCCGAAGCGTTTCATGGACTACTACGCCGGCCACCATGTTCCGCTCGCCCGCACGCTGCCCGGCTTGCTGGGCTGTCGCTGGATGCAGCCCGCAGCACTCGGGCCGGGTGCTCACTTCGTGTTGTTCGAGGCCGACTTCGCGAGCGAGGCCGCGATGTTCGCCGCACTCGGTTCGCCCATCGGCGCACGGGTTGCGGCCGACGTGCCGAACTACTCGCCTGCCGGCGCAGCGCTGATGCACTACGAGGTGCCGGAGCGCTGAAAATGCCCCACACCGCGACCGCCCCCTGCGCTGACCCGGCACTGTTCCGTCAAAGCGTGTCCCGCTTCGCGACCGGCATCGCGGTCGTCAGCTGCCTCGACGATTGCGACCGCCCGCACGGCATGACAATCAGCAGCTTCACGTCGATCAGCCTGGAACCCGCGACGGTGCTCGTGTCGCTGCGGCCCGGCCGCACGCATGCGCTGATCCGGCGGCGCGGCTGGTACGGCGTCAGCGTGCTCGGCGGTGACCAGGAACGCTGGTCGCGGCACTTCAGCGGCCGGCCCCAGGACGGTCTGGACGTGGCCTGGCACATGAAGTCCCGCATGCCCGTGCTGCGTGATGCCCTGGCCTGGTTCGAATGCGAGGTCGACAGCGTGCTGCAGGTGCACGACCACACGCTGTTCGTCGCGCGCGTGGTCGATTGCAACCATGCCAACGGTCACCCCTTGATGTTCTACGAGAGCCGCTACCACCGGCCCTGACACCCGCCTGCGGCATCACCGCAGGCCCTTGGAGACACCGATGAAGATCTACGACAACACCGTGGGCGGCCGCCGCATCGGCGCGCAACGAACGTTTGAATCGTTCAACCCGGCCACCGGCGAGGCACTGGGCCGCGTGCCGCACTCGACACCCGAACAGGTGCGCGAAGCCGTGGCCACCGCCCGGGCTGCACAACCGGCCTGGGCCGCGCGACCGGATGCCGAGCGCAGGGCGCTGACGATGAAGATCGCCGAAGTGATTCGGGCCAATGCCGACTACCTGGCCGGCTGGGTGACGCGTGAGCAGGGCAAACCGCTCGGTGGCGTCGGCCCCGGCCAGGTGCCCGGCGCGCACTTCGAGTTGTTCGGTTGCCAGGTCTGGACCGAGGTGCCGGCAGGCCTGGAACTGCCGGTCGAGGTGGTCTTCGAGGACGCGACGCGGCGCGACGAACTGCACCGCAAGCCCTATGGCGTGATCGCCGCGATCGCGCCGTGGAACTGGCCGCTGCTGATCGCGGTTTGGCAGATCGTTCCGGCAATACGCGCCGGCAACACGGTCGTTCTCAAACCCTCCGAGTACACGAGCATCGGCACGCTGGAAATGGTGCGGCTGATCGCGGAGGTGCTGCCACCCGGGGTGATCAACACCGTCAGCGGCCCCGGCGACGTGGGCGCCGCGCTGGTCGACCAGCCGTACATCGACAAGATCATGTTCACCGGCTCGTCGGCCAGCGGTGTGAAGATCCTGGCGACCGCAGCCAGGCACTTGACGCCGACGACGATGGAGCTCGGCGGCAACGACGCTGCCATCGTGCTGCCCGACGCCGACCCGAAGGCGATCGCGATGGGCCTCTTCTGGGGCGCGTTCATCAACATGGGTCAAACCTGCGCCTGTGCGAAGCGGCTGTACGTGCACGAGAGCCTGCACGATGCGGTGGTCGCCGAGCTGAAGGCGATTGCCGAGTCCGTACCGATGGGTGACGGCCTGGAGGAAGGCATCGTGATGGGGCCGATCCAGAACCGCATGCAGTACAACAAGGTCGTGTCGCTGGTCGAGTCGGCCAGGTCCGAGGGTGGACAGATCGTCTGCGGAGGCACCGAGCGCGTCGGGCCCGGAAATTTCTATCCCCCGACGCTGATCACCGGGCTGACCGACGGGGCCCGCCTGGTCGACGAGGAACAGTTCGGCCCTGTGCTGCCGATCATCCGCTACGCCGATGTCGATCAGGCCATCGCCGGCGCGAACCGACTCGACGCGGGCCTCGGCGCTTCGGTGTGGTCGAGCAGTCTCGACACCGCCCGAGCGGTGGCATCGCGCCTGCAGGCTGGCACGGTCTGGATCAACCAGCACGGCACGATCCACCCGATGGTCCCGTTCGGCGGCACCAAGGGCTCCGGCTGGGATGTGGAGTTCGGCATCGACGGATTGAAGGCGGTAACGCAAGCAAGCGTTCTCAGCATCAACAAGGCTTAGCCGCACAGCCTCTCGCTTCACAAAGCAAAACGCCGTCCTTGCGGACGGCGTTTGCCAATTCGTTAGTTGTTGTTTTTGTTATTGAATTTGTGGTTGCGAGGGCAGGATTTGAACCTGCGACCTTTGGGTTATGAGCCCAACGAGCTACCAGACTGCTCCACCTCGCGACTGAGCCTGTGACTATAGCACAAGCGCATCACGAAGCAGCTCGTCACAGACCCGCGCGCGCCAAGGTCTGCAAGAAGCGCTGGCTGTTCTGGTAACCGATAACACGCGTGTCGTTGACCTCGCGGCCTTGCGCGTCGAAGAAGATCGTGCCCGGCGGGCCAAAGAGCTGAAAGCGCTTGAGCAGTTCGCGATCCTGCACGTTGTTGGCCGTCACGTCGGCCTTGAGCAGCAGGGCGCCGGCGAGCTTCTTCTGCACCGCCGGGTCTATGAAGGTGAAGCGCTCCATCTCCTTGCACGAGACACACCAGTCGGCGTAGAAGTCGAGCATCACCGGGCGGCCGCTGGTGCGCAGCGCTTCGTCGAGCTCGGCCACGCTGCGAACCGTGTTGAACACCGGGCCGGCGTGCGCCGGCCCTGCGCCACCGCGCGCTGCCAGATGGGCCAGCGGCTGCAGCGGATCGGTACCGCCCGACGCCGCACCCACCATCTGCAGTAGGCCGCACACCGCGAGCACCGCGGCCGCGGCGCGGCGCCACAGGCTCTTCGACAACTCGCCGCGGTGCCCGCGGTGGTGGTAGGAGACGAGCAGCACGGCAGCGCCGATCAGCAGCGCGCCCCACAGGGCCAGCACCACGCCGGCCGGGAGGACCGACTGCACGGTCCACAGCGCCACGCCCAGCAGCAGCAGGCCGAAGAGGCGCTTCACTTCGGCCATCCAGCCGCCTGCGCGGGGCAGCAGCGCCCCGGCCGAGGCCCCAACGAGCAACAGAGGAATGCTCATGCCGGCCGCGAGCGAGAACAGCGCCGTGCCGCCGAGCCACACGTCGCGCGTCTGGCTCAGGTAGACGAGCGCGCCGGCCAACGGGGCAGCGACACACGGGCTCACGATCAGGGCCGAGACGCCCCCCATCGCGAATACGCTGGCCAGGCGCCCGGCCGGGAGACGCTGCGAGGCTTGCGTGAGCCGGCCGGTCAAGGCGCTCGGTAGCTGCAATTCGTAGGCCCCGAACATCGAAAGCGACAGCGTCACCAGCCCGGCAGCGAACAGCGTCAACACCCAGGGGTTCTGCAGCGCCGCGGCCAGGCCCTCACCCGCCAGGCCTGCGGCCACACCGAGCGCGGTGTAGACCGTGGCCATGCCGAGCGAATAACTGAGCGCGAGCGAGAAGCCGCGTCCGCGCGACACATTCGCACCCTGGCCGACGATGATGGACGAGAGGATCGGCAACATCGGCAGCACGCAGGGCGTGAGCGAAAGCAGCACACCGGCGATGAAGAACACGCCGACGACGGACCAGAACTTGCCGCTGCGCAGCGCGGCGTCCATGCCCGAGCCGTCTGAAGACGTCGTGCCTTCGACGGCGGCGCTCGTTGCCGCGGCTGGCGGAGCACTCGGATCGAGCGCAGCGCTTTCGCTGGCCGTCATCAAACGAGCCGTACCGTCTCCGCCATAGCCCGCCAGGCTGACGATCAGGCCGCGTTGCTGGGGCGGGTAACACAGGCCTTGATCGGCACAGCCCTGGTTCGACACCAGCAGCTG
Organism: Rhizobacter sp.; assembly: GCA_025359585.1. Taxonomy (GTDB): domain Bacteria; phylum Pseudomonadota; class Gammaproteobacteria; order Burkholderiales; family Burkholderiaceae_C; genus LMDS01. The sequence goes on from JANYFX010000498.1 coordinate 14,296, forward strand.
GAACTTCGGCTCGGCTTGCGTCACCGGCACGGTGATGTGCACCACGTCGCGGTGGGTTTCGACATTCTTCTGGAAGGTCTCGTCGAACTTGACCTTGCCTTTGGGGATGTCGGGCGTGCCCAGCGTGGCGCCGGTGGCAACGAACTTGAACTGCTCGCGGTAGAGGTAGTAGCCCGGGGCGACCGTGAAGGTGACTTCGACGGTGCGCTCGTCGGCCGCGCGGACCGCGAGCTTGAACGCGACATTGGGGTCGAGAAATTCGTCGGCCGCGCGCGCCGCCTGCGTCGCTGCGCACACGAACATCAGCGCCGCCACGAACCGCAGCCACCTGATCGGGAAAGTTCTCGTCCGCATGCTGTTGTTGTCGATGTTCGTGTGCCCGGAAAGACCTTGGTCGCGCGCCGAGGTTCCCGAATTACTTGAAGAAGCGCCGGCGCGTCAGCACCAGCGCGAGATAGTAGCCACCGACCGCGTAGGCCGCGAGCACGCAGACCGGGCGCAACACATCGCCGATGGGCGTACCGAGAATCAGCGGGCGCACCAGCTCGACGGCAGCGGTGAGCGGCAGCACGTGGGCGACCGTCTGCAGCCAGCCCGGCATCTGCGAGATCGGAAAGTACACGCCCGACAGGAAGGTCATCGGCGTGATGACGAGCGTGAAGTAGTAGGTGAAGAAGTCGTAGCCCTTGGCCAGCGCGTTGAACACGAGCGCGACCGACGCGAAGGTGACGCCTACCAGACCGAGCAGCGGCAGCGCCAGCAGCATCGTCGGCTCGCGGCTGATCCCCAGCACCCAGATCACGACCATGATCGCGGCGACAGAGAACAGCGACTTGAACGCCGCCCACAGCATCTCGGCGAAGACGATGTCGTCGAGTGCGATCGGCGCGTTCATGATGCTGTCCCAGGTCTTCTGCATCTGCATGCGCGAGTAGGCCGAGTACAGCGCCTCGAAGGTCGCGGCCAAGGCGGCGCTGACGACGATGCTGCCCGAGGCGAGGAACTGGATGTAGGGCCGGCCGTCGATCTGCCCGATCATCGAACCCAGGCCGTAGCCGAAAGCCACCAGCGTGATCAGCGGCTCGGCGATGTTCCCGATCACGCTCGGCACGGCGAGCTTCTTCCACACCAGCAGGTTGCGCATGAACACCGGCCAGAAGCGGCGCGAGATGCTGGGAGCGGCGGTGAAGGAAACGAGCATGGTGTTGTGTTGGCGGTGGCTCAAGCGTCGTCGCGAATCTGGCGGCCGGTGAGCTTCAGGAACAGGTCTTCTAGGTTGGCCGGGCGGTGCAGGTAACGCACGCTGTGATTCTGTGCCAGCGCGGCGAGCAGGGGTTTGGCGTCGTGCAGGTAGAAAAACACGGTTTCACCGCTCGCTTCGACACGCTGAGCCAGCGCAGCATGGGCCGCAGCGAGTACCGCGGCGCCCTCGCCGTAGACCTCGACCACATCGGTTTCAAGATGTTCGCGGATCAGGCCGCGCGGCGTGCCTTCGGCGATCTTGCGGCCGTGGTCGAGCACGATCAGGCGGTCGCACAGGCGCTCGGCTTCGTCCATGAAATGCGTGGTCAGCAGGATCGCCTTGCCCTGCTTCAGCAGGTCCTGCAGGCGCTCCCACATCAGGTGGCGCGCTTGCGGATCGAGGCCAGTGGTGGGCTCGTCGAGCAGCAACAGGTCGGGGTCGTTGATCAGCGCGCGGCCGAGACTCAGGCGTCGCTTCATGCCACCGGAGAGTTCACCGGGCTTGGCGGCAGCCTTGGCCTGCAGGTGCGCGAAGGCCAGCAGTTTCGGAATGCGCTCTTCGATGGTCGCCTTCGGCAAGCCGAAGTAGCTGCCGTAGACACGCAGGTTCTCGGCGCAGGTGAAGTCGGGGTCGAGGCTGTCGAACTGCGTGACGACGCCGATGCGGTTCTTGGCTTCGCGCGCCCGCTGCGGGATCGGCAGGCCGAAGGCTTCGATGCTGCCAGCGTCAGGACCGGTCAGCCCCAGGCACATGCGGATCGTGGTTGTCTTGCCGGCGCCGTTCGGCCCGATCACGCCCAGGCACTCGCCGGGCTGGATCTCGAGCGACAGGTCGTCGACGACCGTCGCGTCGCCGAACTTCTTGATCAGATGAGAGACGCGCAACAGCGGTTGAGACATGGCCGTGGAGTGTGCCAAAGGTGGGTGATACGTGCTGGCGCGGACTCGATCGCCAGAAACGACAAAGGCCAGCGTGTGCCGGCCTTTGCCTTGTTCGAGACGCGATGCGTCTGCGAGCTGCTTACTCTTCGGCCTTGGCTTCGACGGCCACGGGCTCGGGGCGGTCGACCAGTTCGACAAACGCCATCGGCGCGTTGTCGCCGATGCGGAAGCCCATCTTCAGGATGCGCGTGTAGCCGCCCGGGCGCGCCTTGTAGCGCGGGCCCAGTTCGTTGAACAGCTTGGTGACGATGTCGCGGTCACGCAGGCGGTTAAAGGCGAGGCGGCGGTTCGCCAGCGTGGCTTCCTTGGCGAGCGTGATGAGCGGCTCGACGACGCGACGCAATTCCTTGGCCTTGGGGACCGTGGTCTTGATCGCTTCGTGTTGCAGCAGCGAATTGCACATGTTGCGCAGCATCGCCTGGCGGTGCTCGCTGGTGCGGTTGAGTTTACGGAGGCCGTGACGGTGACGCATGGTGCGGTTTCCTTTTGACTAACTTATTGAGCTCCGGCCGTATCAGGTACCGGTGCTTTGCACATGACGCGCGTTGATCGCTACGCGATCAACGCTTGTCCAGGCCCTGGGGCGGCCAGTTTTCCAGCCGCGCGCCGAGCGTGAGCCCGCGCGAAGCCAGAACTTCCTTGATTTCGTTGAGCGACTTGCGACCCAGGTTCGGAGTCTTCAGCAGCTCGGTCTCGGTGCGCTGGATCAGGTCGCCGATGTAGTAGATGTTCTCGGCCTTCAGGCAGTTGGCCGAACGCACCGTCAGCTCGAGCTCGTCGACCGGGCGCAGCAGGATCGGGTCGAACTGCGTGTTGCGCTGTTGCGGCGCATCGAAGGCCGGGATGTCGTTGACATCGAGCTGCGCGAACACGGCGAGTTGCTCGACCAGGATCTTGGCCGAGTTGCGAATCGCTTCTTCGGGCGTGATCGCGCCGTTGGTCACGATTTCCATCACCAGCTTGTCGAGGTCGGTGCGCTGCTCGACGCGGGCGCTCTCGACCGTGTAGCTCACGCGGGCGACCGGCGAGAACGACGCGTCGAGAACGATGCGGCCGATCGACTTGGTCGGCTCGTCGCCGAAGCGGCGCATCGTGCCCGGCACGTAACCACGGCCCTTTTCGACCTTGATCTGCATGTCGAGCTTGCCGCCGTGCGACAGGTGCGCGATCACGTGCTCGGGGTTGATGATTTCAACGTCGTGCGGGGTCTGGATGTCGCCGGCCGTGACCGGGCCCTCGCCTTCCTTGCGCAGCACCAGCGTCACTTCATCGCGGTTGTGAAGGCGGAACACCACGCCCTTCAGGTTCAGCATGATGTGGACGACGTCTTCCTGCACGCCGTCGATGGCCGAGTACTCGTGCAACACGCCGGCGATCGTCACTTCGGTGGGCGCGTAGCCGACCATCGATGACAGCAACACGCGGCGCAGCGCGTTGCCCAGGGTGTGGCCGTAACCGCGCTCGAAAGGTTCGAGGGTGGCCTTGGCACGGTTGCCGCCAAGCGGCTCGACATGGATGGCTTTGGGTTTCAGCAGATTGGTTTGCATTGAAGTCCTGTTGGTCTCAATACCCTCGGCTCGTTACACCGATAAGGCTGATGGACAGCGCCGGGCGAGGAAAGCAGCTCCACTGCCGGCATATGGAGCGATAAAAATCCGAGAAGGGTGACGGCAACGCCGTCATCCCGCTATCGTCATGCGCGTCAGCGTTACCGCGAGTAGAGCTCGACGATCAGCGCTTCCTTGATGTCGGCGCCGAACTCGTCGCGGTCAGGCGCCTTTTTGAAGATGCCTTCGAGCTTGGCAGCGTCGACGCTTACCCAGTTCGGCATGCCCTGGCCTTCGGCCAGCTTCACGGCGTCGATGATGCGCAACTGCTTCTTCGACTTCTCGCGCACCGCGACCACGTCACCGGCCTTGACCAGGTACGAGGCGATGTTGACCGATGCACCGTTCACGGTGATCGACTTGTGCGACACCATCTGGCGCGCTTCGGCGCGCGTGGAGCCGAAGCCCATGCGGTACACCACGTTGTCGAGACGCGATTCCAGCAGCATCAGCAGGTTCGCGCCGGTGTTGCCCTTGCGGCGCTCGGCTTCGGCGAAGTAGCGGCGGAACTGCTTCTCGAGGATGCCGTACATGCGCTTGACCTTCTGCTTCTCGCGGAGCTGAAGACCGAAGTCGGAGGTGCGGGTGCCGGACGTGCGGCCATGCTGGCCGGGCTTGCTGTCGAACTTGACCTTGTCCCCGATCGGGCGGCGGGCGCTCTTCAGGAAAAGGTCGGTGCCTTCACGGCGGGAAAGTTTGCCCTTGGGGCCAAGATAACGTGCCACGTTGTGTTCCTTGTGTTCAATCTGACGCAGGCTGCCGGTGTGCGGCGTGGCTTGCGCGAGTCTGGCGAGTGTTGTTTTGTGCGCTCAGACGGTGGGCTTCAAGAAGACCGGATCACTGCGAGAGTTCAGCCGGCTTCAACGAAAAAGTCGGCGCAGCCCTGAAGGCGGCACCGACGCGAGATCACGGCGACTGGTGAGTCACCGTGAATCGATCAGATACGGCGGCGCTTTTGCGGGCGGCAACCGTTGTGCGGCACCGGCGTCACATCGGAAATCGAGTTGATGCGGATGCCCAGCGAGGCGAGTGCACGAACCGACGACTCGCGACCCGGGCCGGGGCCTTTGATCCGCACGTCGAGGTTCTTGATGCCCTGGTCTTGCGCTGCGCGGCCCGCCACTTCGGCAGCCACCTGGGCCGCGAAAGGCGTGCTCTTGCGCGAGCCCTTGAAACCCTGGCCGCCGCTCGATGCCCACGACAGCGCGCCACCCTGGCGGTCGGTGATCGTGATGATCGTGTTGTTGAACGACGCGTGCACGTGTGCGACGCCGTCCGCAACGTTCTTGCGGACTTTCTTGCGCACGCGTTGGGCGGCGGTGTTGACAGGTGCTTTAGCCATGTTGACCTTCTCTCAATCTTGTCTGGATGCCGGGCAGTGAAGTTCGCTTGCGCGAATCACTTCTTGACCAGGGCGCCCGACTTGCGCGGGCCCTTGCGGGTGCGTGCATTCGTCTTGGTGCGCTGGCCGCGAACCGGCAGGCCGCGGCGGTGACGGAAGCCGCGGTAGCAGCCCAGGTCCATCAGGCGCTTGATGTTGATCGACATCTCGCGGCGCAGGTCGCCCTCGATGGTGAGCCGGCCGATTTCTTCCCGGATCTTTTCCAGGTCGGTGTCGGTCAGGTCTTTCACCTTGCGATCAAACGGAACGCCGCTGTTGGTGCAGATCTTCTGCGCCGTGGTGCGGCCCACGCCGTAGATCGAAGTCAGACCGATCTCGGTGTGCTTGTGGGGCGGAATGTTGATGCCAGCAATACGTGCCATGTTCGTTTCTCTCTTGACCCGAGGGTCTTAACCTTGACGCTGCTTGTGACGCGGGTCGGTACAAATGACGCGCACGACGCCCTTGCGGCGGATCACCTTGCAATTGCGGCACATTTTCTTGACCGATGCTGCGACTTTCATGCTCTTCTCCTGGGCCCGACCACGGGCCCTCCAAATTCGTTTACTTTGCCCGGAACACGATCCGAGCGCGGCTCAGATCGTAGGGCGTCAATTCGACAGTGACCTTGTCCCCCGGCAGGATGCGGATGTAGTGCATGCGCATCTTCCCGGAGATGTGACCGAGCACCACGTGCCCGTTCTCCAGCTTCACACGAAACGTGGCGTTGGGCAGATTCTCGAGAATCTCGCCCTGCATCTGAATGACATCGTCTTTCGCCATGGATGTCTTCAGGTGGCCTTGAAGTTAGCTTTTTTCAACAATGATTCGTACTGCTGGCTCATCACGTAACTCTGCACCTGGGCCCAGAAGTCCATCGTCACGACGACGATGATCAAGAGCGAGGTGCCGCCGAAGTAGAACGGCACGTTGTACTTCAGCACCAGAAACTCGGGCAGCAGGCAGACGGCGGTGATGTAGATCGCGCCAGCCAGCGTGAGCCGGGAAAGAATGCGGTCGATGTGACGAGCCGTCTGGTCACCCGGGCGAATGCCTGGAATGAACGCACCGCTCTTCTTCAGGTTGTCGGCGGTCTCGCGGCTGTTGAACACCAGCGCGG
>JANYFX010000524.1 GCA_025359585.1 Rhizobacter sp.
GAACGGCAGAAAGCCGTGGCGGTCTTCGCCGTAGTCGACGAAACAGGCTTCGAGCGACGGCTCGACGCGTGTCACGACGGCCTTGTAGATGTTGCCCTTGCGTTGTTCGCGGCCTTCGATCTCGGTCTCGAAGTCCATCAGTTTCTGGCCATCGACGATGGCCAGGCGGCGCTCTTCAGGCTGCGTCGCGTTGATCAGCATGCGTTTCATGTGTGCACTCCTTCGCACCGCTCATCGAGAGCGGCGCATCACCCACAGTCACCGCCGGGTCGAACCCGGTCGGCGACGACTCGATGCACGAGAAACGCGAATGAACCGGAAGGGTGTCGCCCTGGACTGCGGGTGAACGGGGGCGGTCAGTGGACCGGCCGTACAGGCAGCGTTGGCGCGTGCGTGCCGGCGGACCCCGAGCATGCCGGCCACCGGCCAACCACGCCGGCCGCGCTCGGCTCGACACAGGCTGTTGGCCTGGGAGCTGAGCGCACGAAGCGCCGTGGTTCGGGGGTGGGGATCGACATCAGGGGTGTCCGCTGGACGCGGGCAGGAGCGTGGAATCTCCCGCCTTGAAACCTTTGATTGGCTCGTTCTTTGTTTGCTCTGCCGCTTCGGGCTGTTGGCCGCGCCGTCACTTGGGGACGGTGCCCGCCACACGCTTCGAAGCGTTGCATCACCTTGTGGCCGCACCCCGAGGGTGTGGCCGCCACGCGCTTGCCTTCAGTGGGGTTCAGCGACGCTAAACTCTGATAAATCAGTCACTTACAGCAGCAACGTGGTGCAACGCATTATAGGGGCCAAACCCAAGGCCCCATCCGGCAACGAAGTCGGGGTTCACCCGGCTGTTGCGAGCGCTGCGGCCCCTGCCGTGAACCGGGTCGTGATCGACGAAGCCTCCGAGGGCCAGCGGCTCGACAACTTCCTCGTCAAGCTGCTCAAGGGCGTGCCCAAGACCCACGTCTACCGCGTGATCCGCTCGGGTGAAGTGCGCGTGAACAAGGGCCGGGCCGGCGCCGACACGCGGCTGGCAATGGGCGACGAGGTGCGCATTCCGCCAGTGCGCGTGGCCGACCGCAGCGAGGTGCCGGCGGCGCCGGCGCGCGAATTCCCGGTGGTTTATGAAGACGACTTCCTGCTTGCCATCGACAAACCGGCCGGTGTGGCGGTTCACGGTGGCAGCGGCGTCAGCTCGGGCGTGATCGAGCAGCTGCGCCAAGCGCGGCCGCAGGCGAAGTTCCTGGAACTCGTGCATCGGCTCGACAAGGAAACCTCGGGCCTGCTGCTGATCGCCAAGAAGCGCTCGGCGCTGGTCGCGCTGCAGGACCAACTGCGCCAGCGAGAAACGGGCAAGACGTATGCCGCGCTCGTGATCGGCGCCTGGCCGGCCCGGCGCAAGGTCATCGACGTGGCCTTGCACAAGACGCTCACGGCCGGCGGCGAACGGCGGGTGCACGCGGTCGAGGAAGACCACGAAGACGGGCGCCGCTCGATCACGCTGGTCAAGATCGCGCAGCAATTCGCCGCGTTCACCTTGCTCGACGTGACCATCAAGACCGGCCGCACCCACCAGATCCGCGTGCACCTGACGCACGAAGGCCATGCCATCGTCGGTGATGAGAAGTACGGCGACTTCACGCTCAACAAGGCCGTGGCGCGTGGCGCGGCCGTGCCGGGATGCCGCTTCGACCGCATGTTCCTGCACGCCAAGTACCTGCGTTTCACGCACCCCGGCAGCAACGAGGTGATCGAGCTCGCCGCGCCGTTGCCGGCAGAATGCGAAGCATTGATCCACGCGCTGGCGCTCCAGCCTCCCCCATGACCTCTTCCCGCAATTTCGACCTGATCGTCTTCGATTGGGACGGCACGCTGTTCGACTCCACGGCGCTGATCGCGCGCTGCATCCAGTCGGCTTGCGCCGACCTCGGCACGGCGGTGCCGACCGACACGCAGGCCAGCTACGTGATCGGCATGGGTCTGAAGGAAGCGCTGCAACACGCCGCGCCCGAGCTGCCGGAAGAACGCTACCGCGAACTCGCCGAGCGCTACCGCCACCACTACTTCGCGCGCCAGCACGAGCTGGTGTTCTTCGATGGCACGCCCGAGATGCTGCATGCGCTGAAAGGCCGCAACCACCTGCTCGGCGTGGCCACGGGCAAGTCGCGCCGCGGCCTCGACGACGCGCTGAACACGTCCGTGCTGAAGGGCTTGTTCGACGCCACGCGCACAGCGGACGAAACCGCCTCCAAGCCCGACCCGCTGATGCTGCACGAGCTGATGAACGAACTCGGCATCGAGCCTTCGCGCACCTTGATGATCGGCGACACCACGCACGACCTGCAGCTTGCCGCCAACGCCGGCACCGCGAGCATCGGCGTCAGCTACGGCGCGCACCATCACGATTCTTTCAGTGGCTTCGACACGAAGATGGTCGCGCACTCCACGGCCGAGCTGAGCGACTGGTTGCAGCGCCATGGATGAGCGCACCGAACCCGCGGTGGCCTTGTGCCCGTCGGCCGAGCTGGTTGAAAAAGGCATCGCCCATGTCTTCGAGGTGCTGCACTTTCGCGAGCCGGCGCGCGCTTTCGTGTTGCGTTTCGACGGCCGGCTCGTCGCCTACCTGAACCGCTGCCTGCACGTGCCGACCGAGATGGACTGGCAGTACGGAGAGTTTCTCGACAGTGGCAAGGAATTCATCCTCTGCTCGACCCACGGCGCGGCCTACGAGCCGCAGACCGGCCGCTGCGCCGGCGGCCCGTGCGGGCGCGGCAAGCTGACCGCGATGGACGTGGAAGAGCGTGGCGGTCAGGTCTATTGGTATCCTTCCCGCGACACGCGCCCCGCGTTTGCAGACTGAGCTTATGAGCCACCCCGAAGACAGCCCCTCGTTTCCGCAACCTGAAGCCGCTGCGCCCGTGACTGCACCTGCCGCGCGCCCGAGCTGGGACGGCGTGGCCGAGCAGTTCGCGCGCGACTACCTGCGCGACCGCCGCAGCGAGCGCCGCTGGCGTCTGTTCTTCCGCTGGACCTGGCTGCTGCTGATGGTGGCGTTGGTCTGGGCGATCTTCGCTTCGCGCAACCACAGCACCGCGCAGACCGGCCCGCACACCGCGCTGATCGAAGTGCACGGCGAGATCGCCGACGGTGCCGAAGCGAGCGCCGAAAACCTGCTGCCCGGCATCAAGAGCGCGTTCGAAGATGCGGGCGCGCAGGCGATCGTGCTGCGCATCAACTCGCCTGGCGGCAGCCCGGTGCAGGCCGGCATCATCTACGACGAGATCCGCCGCCTGAAGGCGCTGCACAAGAAGAAGGTCTATGCCGTCGTTTCAGAAACCTGCGCTTCGGGCGCGTACTACATCGCCGTGGCGGCCGATGAAATCTACGCCGACAAGGCCTCGGTCGTCGGCTCGATCGGCGTGCTGATGGACAGCTTCGGCGCCACCGGCCTGATGGAAAAACTCGGCATCGAACGGCGCCTGTTGACTGCCGGTGAAAACAAGGGCATCGGCGACCCGTTCTCGCCCTTGCCGGCGAAGCAGCGGGCCTACATCCAGACCACGCTCGACCAGATCCACCAGCAGTTCATCGGCGTGGTGCGCGAAGGGCGCGGCAACCGCTTGAAAGAAACGCCGGAGATGTTCAGCGGCCTGTTCTGGAACGGCGAGCAGGCGTTGAAAATGGGCCTGATCGACCACCTCGGCAACCTCGACTACGTGGCGCGCGAGATCGTCAAGGCCGAAGAGGTGATCGACTACACGCCGAAAGAAAACGTGGCCGAGCGTTTGGCCAAACGTTTCGGTGCGTCGATCGGCGCAGGCGCGGTGAAGGCTCTGCGCGGGCTCGGCGAGATTCGCTGAAGCGGCGTTCCCGATCAGGCCTTCAGCAGGCCTTTGCTCTCGATGAACGCGATCACCTCGGCCAGACCCTGGTTCGTCTTCAGGTTGCTCATCACGAACGGCCGCGCGCCGCGCATGCGTTTCGTGTCGGCGGCCATCACGTCGAGGTTCGCGCCCACATAGGGCGCGAGGTCGGTCTTGTTGATCACGAACAGGTCGCTCTTCGTGATGCCGGGGCCGCCCTTGCGCGGGATCTTCTCGCCGGCCGCCACGTCGATCACGTAGAGCGTCAGGTCGCTGAGTTCGGGGCTGAAGGTCGCGGCCAGGTTGTCGCCCCCGCTCTCGATGAAAACGATGTCGGCATTCGGAAACTTGGTCAGCATGCGGTCGACGGCCTCGAGGTTGATCGACGCGTCTTCGCGGATCGCCGTGTGCGGGCAGCCGCCGGTTTCGACGCCCATGATGCGCTCGGCTTCGAGCGCACCAGCGACCGTCAGCAGGCGCTGGTCTTCCTTGGTGTAGATGTCGTTCGTGACGACGACCAGGTCGTACTGGTCGCGCATCGCCTTGCACAGCATCTCGACCAGCGTGGTCTTGCCCGAACCCACCGGGCCACCGACGCCGACGCGCAACGGGGGGAGTTTGCGGGTGCGGTTCGGGATCGAATGAAGGCTGCTCATGGCGTCGATTATGGCGGCGCCGTCGCGAGCACGCAGCGTGCGGTCAGGCCGCGATGCCCACCGTCAAGCTCGCGGCATAACCCGCCGCCACGCTGCCGCTCAGGCTCGCCATCTCGAGCGTGGTGCCGTTGCTGAACACGTTGTCGGTCGCGAAGCTGATCTGCGCGAGGTTGGCCACGCTCTGGCTGTAGCCGGTCGTCGCGTACACGGTCTGGCAGTCGGCGATGGGAAAGGCGATCTGCGAGGTCTTGAGCTTGCTCGTCGACGCGGTCGCAGTAGCCAGGCTGCGGGTGGTCGTCGAGGTGCATCATGGGTTGCTGAGATGGAACATCTCTCAAGCATGGCGGCGGCGTGTATCGGCACGATCACCCGAGTGTGTCGGCACCGACACACTCGCAACCGCATCAGGCGAGCGCCAACACCACGGTCGCGCGCAGCCCGCCCTCGGGGCGGTTGGCCAGAACGAGGCGGCCGCCTTCGGCCTGCACCAGGTCGCGTGCGATGTACAAGCCCAGGCCCGAGCCCGTGCCGGCGCCTGAGCTGCGCGACGGGTCGGCGCGGTAGAAGGGCTGGAACACCGCTTCGAGCTGCGGCTCGGGGATGCCGGGCCCGTCGTCCTCGATCAGCAACTGCGCTTCGCCCGCATCGAGCTGCAGCGACACGCGCGCCGAGCCGCCATGCCGCAGCGCATTGCCGATCAGGTTGCCGATGACGCGCCGCAGCGCGGTGGGTCGGGCCAGCACGACGACCGGGGCCGTGCCTGCTGCCAGCGCCAGCACGCTCACCGGCTGGCCCTGCTCACGCAGGTCGTCGGCGAGCGATTGCAGCAGCGCATGCGCGTCGATACGCTGGCGCGCTTCCGCCGCATGGCGGTCGCGCATCATGCCGAGCACGCTGCCGATCAGATGCGTCCATCTCCTGCACGTCTTCGATGCAGCGTGCGGCCTGTGGCTGGCCTTCGAATTGTTCGAGCCGCAAGCGCAGGCGTGTGAGCGGTGTGCGCAGGTCGTGCGAGATCGCAGCCATCAGCAGGCCCTGTGCGTCGAACTGCCCACGCAGGCTCTGCGCCATGGTGTTGAAGACCTGCGCGGTCTGGCGCACTTCGAGCGTGCCGTGTTGTTCGTCGAGCGGCGTCAGCGACCGGTGTTGCGCCAGGTCGCGGCCCAGCGTTTCGGAGGCCACGGCGAGCTTGCGCATCGGTGCCGACAACCAGCGTGCCCCGAACCAGGCGGCCGCGCCGATCACGACGAACCGCACGAAGTAGTCGAGCCACAAGGCTTCCATCGGCAGGCCGCCGTTCGCGGAAAAGCCTGCGCCGTTCGGGGGTGGTGGCGGGCGCGAATCCGCGCCGTCCTGGCGCGGCCGATCGCCGGGCGGCGGGCCGCCCGGCCCCGGCCCGCGCCTCTGCGCGCCGGGCATCAGACCGCCGGGGGGCAAGGAAGGCAACACCGGCAAACCGCC
>JANYFX010000526.1 GCA_025359585.1 Rhizobacter sp.
GCCATCTGGCACATGCGGCAGTGGCAGTAGTAGCCCTCGCGCTTGTCGGGGCGTGCTTCGAAGCGCACGCGGCCGCACAGGCAACCGCCGGTCAATGCCGATGTTTCGCTCATGGTGTCACCGTGTAGTTGAGGGACAGCCGCCCGCCGTCCACGTAGACGATCTCGCCGGTCATGTAGCTCGACGCGCTGCTGACGAGAAAAGCGCACACGTCGGCGATCTCGCCCGGCTCGCCCAGGCGCTTCATCGGTGTGCGGCTGAGGATGCGTTGTTTCGCTTCCTCGCTGCCCAGCACCGCGTTCTTCGCGAGTTCGGTCGCGATCGTTCCCGGCCCGACCGCGTTGACGCGGATGCCATGTTCGGCCAGCGCCAGCGCCATCACGCGCGTCAGCTGGTTCACTCCCCCCTTGCTCGCGTTGTAGCTGGCGATGCTCGGGATCGCCATCACGGCGTTGACCGAGCTCATGTTGACGATGGCGCCGCCGCCTGTGCCGACCATCGCGCGCGCGACCGCCTGGCCGACGAGGAAAGCGCCTTTCAGGTTCACGTCGATCACCGCGTCCCAGTCGGCCTCGGTGATGTCGAGAAAGTTCGCGGCTTTGAAGATGCCGGCGTTGTTGATCAACGCGTCGATGCGGCCGAAGGCCGCGAGCGTGGCCGCTACGCAGGCTTCGACTTCGGTGCGTTTGGCGACGTTGCAATGCAGGTAGATCGCACGCTGGCCACGCGCTTCGATCGCGCTGGCCAACGCTTGCCCGCGCACATCGTCCACGTCCCAGAGCGCGACGGCCGCGCCGTCTTGTGCGAGCCGCTCGGCACACGCGGCGCCGATGCCTTGCGCGGCGCCGGTGACGACCGCCACCTGGCCTTCGAAATGAAACTCGACGGGGTTCATCGTGCTCTCCGGTTCAGCCACACGGCCATGCCCTGGGCGTTGAGTTCGAGGTCGAGTGCGAGCAGTTCGAGGATCTGCGCGTCGGTCAGCGCACAGCCGTGTTCGCGCAGGCTGGCGATGTAGATCTCGCCGAAGCGCTTCGCCATGCGCGGGTGGCGCTCGGCGTCGTTCGGCAACGAGAGCGCGAAAGCGACCATCTGATCCATCAGCCCGAGCATCAGCGCGCCCAGCCGCTGCACGTCGCCGACGCGGCCGTAGTGGGTCAGGTACATGCATTCCGGCTCGTAGGCGAGCATGCGTTGAACCGAAGTGCGCATCGCTTCCGGTTCGAACTGGACGGGTGTCGAGGTCGGCATCAGCCACGCGCCTTGGGCTGTGTCGAACTCGCGGTACGACAGACCGAAGGTGTCGCCGGTGAAAAAACCGCGGCTACCTTCGTCCCAGATGCAGTGGTGATGGCGCGCGTGGCCGGGCGTGTCGAGGAATTTCAACGGCCGGCCGGCAAGCTCGAGCGTGAAGCCGTCGTCGGTGCGCAGCACACGCTCGGCCGGCACCGGCACGATTCGACCATACGAACGCGTCACTTCCGGTTCACCGTACACCACACGGGCGCCGTTCGTCAGCCGCTCCGGGTCGATCATGTGGCGCGCGCCGTGCGGGTGCACCACGAGCCTGGCGTTCGGCAATTGCTGCATCAGCAGGCCGGCGCCGCCGGCGTGGTCGAGGTGCACGTGGGTCACGATGACGTAGTCGACGGCCTCGGGTGCGAGGCCCAGCGACTGCAAGGTTTCGAGCAAGCGCGGCACCGAGTGGTTGGTGCCTGTGTCGATGTAGGCGGCGTGGCCGTTCTCGACCGCCAGGTAGCTCGCGTCGAACATCGGCCGGTGAAAGCCGGTGTCGATCACGTGAATGCCGTGGGCGAGTGTTTGCACGAAGGGCAGGGTGGGCATGGATGAGGGTTGCAGGAAGTGCCTCGATTCTATGAAGTCGGGGTGAAACTCTGGCAGGCTGGCGGTATCAGAATACGCGGGCAACGAGTGCAGGGAGGCTGGCATGGTTTCGAATCGGGTTTCACGCGGGGCCGCGACCGCGGGGCTGGGTTTCGTGGCAGCGCTCGCGGGTTGCGCCGCGCTGGCGCCGGCCTCGGCGCCATTGGGCACGCCGATCGCCGAGGTGCGAAGCGGGTCTTTCGGGCCGACCGGCGAATACCCGCTGCCGGGGGGTGGCACGCGGCTCGAGTTCGCGCAAGGCTCCTTCGGCAGGCAGACCTGGATGATGGACTTCGACGCCAAAGGCATCCTGACGTCGAAAGAGCAGGTGCTGACCGAAACAAACTTCGCGCGCATCGTCCCGGGCATGCCCGGCGCCGAGGTGCGGATGCGACTGGGCCGCCCGGCCCACGTTTTTTTGGTGCAGCGCCAGCACCTGCAGGTCTGGAACTACCGGTTCTTCGGGCAGGACTGCGTGTGGTTCCAGGTTTCGGTGAGCGACGCCGGGCCTGTCACCGAAGCCGGCATGGGCACCGACCCGGCCTGCGACGGGCCGAACGATGCGCGTGAGTGAGGACCGGGCATGACGATCACGCTGTACGGCATTCCGAATTGCGACACGGTGAAGAAGGCGCGCGCCTGGCTGCAGGCGAAAGGCATCGACGTGCAGTTCGTCGATTTCAAGAAGGGTGGTGTGCCGGCGGCACGGCTCGACGCGTGGCTCGCCAGCGTCGGCTGGGAGACGCTGCTCAACCGCAAGGGCACGACTTGGCGCAAGCTGGACGACGACGTTCGTGCGGCGGTGGTCGATGCGGCGAGTGCACGGCGCTTGATGATCGAGCAGCCGAGTGTGATCAAGCGGCCGGTGGTCGAGTGGAACGACGCGCGCATCACCGTCGGCTTCGACGCCGCCGACTGGGCGAAGCGCTGACGCCGCTCAGACGCGCAAGTCGAACCCTGCGCTGGCTACCGTCTGGCCATTGACTCGCAGATCGACCGCGTGATGCCCGGCGTGGTAGACCCGGGTCGTGATCAGGCGCATCGAATGGCTCTTGCGCAGCGCGCGTTCTTCGTGCGCTGCGAGATCGATCGTCCAGCCCTTGAAGACCTTGTCCGAGGTGCTGCCGTTGGCCTTGACATGGTGGACGGCGTAGTCGATCACGAGCTTCTGCGCGCGGCTGGCGGTGGACGCGAGCGTCACCGCGAGTTCGAGGCTATCGCCGATCGACACCCGTTTCGGCGTGAGCGACAGCGTGGCGCTGCCGCGCAATGGCTTGCCCAGCCCCCAGGCTTCAAGCACGCGCGGGTCGCCTTTCTTCACGAGCGTTCGCGTCGCGTGTTTGAGCAAGGCGCGTCGTTCGGGGGAGGCACCGACCAGATGTTGTTCGAGCCACTCGGCGACGACACCGGGGTGGTCTTTGGCGATGTCGTTCAGGTGGTTCGCGACGCTGCGGCGCACGTAGTCGCTGGTGTCGTCCTGCAGCGCCAGCAGCAGCGGCAGCGTGGGGGCGGGGTCCTTGATCAGCCCCTTGAGCTGCAAGCCCCAGGGCAGGCGTGGCCGGCTGCCTTCGCTGACGAGGCGGCGCACGTGCTCGCTCGGGTCGCTGGCCCACAACGCCAGCGTCGCGAACGTGAGCTCGGGGTGCTGCTCGATGAAGGCGCGGATCGGCCACTCGGCGGTGAAACGCTGCGTGAAGGCATGCAGCGCGGCAAGCGCACGTTGTGGCGACTGCAGGCCGCGCCGCGACACGTATTCGCCCATCGGCCAGACCGCCCAGCCGGCCAGCGCGCCGTTGCCGACCTGGGCCCAGCGTGGGTCGTTCTGCGCGCCGGGCGGGGCGAGCGTGGCTTCGAGCAAGGCAGCGGCCTGGTCGAAGTCTTCGGGCAAGGTCGCTTCGAGCGCGGCGCTCACATGCCGGGCGCGTGCCTTGAATTCGAGTGCGTCGAGCCCCGTCTGCCCGAGCTTCTGGAAACGCTTGCGGTCGAAGGCCGGCCAGACTTTCTGCAGCGCTGTACCGATCGCCTCGACCGTGCCCTTGTTGATCAGGTTCTTGAACGGCTCCACGAGGAGTTCAGGCCGCGAGCAACTGCCGCAACACGAAGGGCAGGATGCCGCCGTGTTTGTAGTAGTCGACCTCGATCGGCGTGTCGATGCGCAGCGTCAGATCGACCTTGCGCTTCGCACCATCGGTGCCCGTGATCACGAGCTTCGCCTGCTGCTGCGGTTTGATCTCGGCCGCGAGTTCGATGTCGAACATTTCGTCGCCACGGATGCCGAGCGATTCCCATGAATCGCCGGGCTTGAACAGAAGCGGCAGCACGCCCATGCCGACCAGGTTGCTGCGGTGGATACGCTCGAAGCTGCGTGCGACCACGGCCTTGATGCCGAGCAGCTGCGTGCCCTTGGCGGCCCAGTCGCGGCTGGAGCCTGTGCCGTATTCCTCGCCGCCGAAGATCACCGTGGGCGTGCCCTGCGCCATGTACTTCATGGCCGCGTCGTAGATGAACACCTTCTC
>JANYFX010000536.1 GCA_025359585.1 Rhizobacter sp.
ACTGACCGCGTCACGGGCGCGGTGACTCTGGATACCTACGACAACATTACGACGCCAGCCTTCGGGGACTACACAGGGGCGGGAATCGTTCAGAAGAGCATTCACTGGGTCCACGCCTCGTCGAGCGATCCCGATCCCACGCGTGTCGATCTGACGGTCGAGAGCTCAACGAGAGCTTCTGCTTTCTTGAGTCACCCCACCTTCCCGCCAACGTATTTTACCGCGCGCAAGTCAGCGAAGAGCAGCGTCTATCAGCAGGATTTTACTCCAAGCTCGAGCCAGACGATGCTCGAGTGGGCCCGTCACATCGAGACGAGCATCTACACTCCTCTGTCGAGCCACACGACTACGTATGACTCTTTCGACGACTTTGGCAATGTCTTGTCGATGACCTCCTCGACGGTCGGCGTCGATCTCACGACCCAGCGAATTCGGACGTATTCCAACGACACGGCGAATTGGATTTTGGGGAGGACTTGGACCGACACCACGTGCAGTACGTCGGCTGGGAACACGCAATGTCGAAGCGATTCTTCGACCTTCGACGCGGCCGGGAGAATTTCGACTCACAAGTTTGCGACGAGCGACACATTCGACACTTCGACGAATGCCCAAAACGCTTCCTATCAGGAGACATTCATCTACGACGTTTTCGGGAACGTCATCTCGCTGAAGAAAGTCGACAACTTCAACCACACGGCCGTCGCCTGCGCTGCGTACGACACGCAGGGCGTGTTTCCCAAAGCGTTTCGTGATCCCCTGGGCTTCTTCAGCTACTTCGCTTTCGATGCGCGGTGGGGGACCAAGATCGCCGAGGTCGACCCGAATCTCGTAAAAAGGCAATGGGGTTACGACAGTTGGGGACGACCCGCCTTGGAGGTGAGCCCCACCGGCCGAAACGTGAAGACGACGTTCTCCCAGGTCACAGATCCCACGCAGGGTCTCGTCATTCAAAAGGAGGTCGCCGTCGACGGCGGCCAGGACATCACGACCCAATTCGACGAGGTTGGCCGACCCACCGTCGTGTGGTCTGGAACGGTCACGCCCTATTGCGGCACGACCCCATGCCCGTCGAAGCCGCCGCGAACGAAACAGTATGTTCGCTATGACACGCGCTTTCTGACCGCTTCGCAGGTCTCGATTCCCGTCGCGGAAACGGTGTCGATCAATGCCGTGCCCATGTGGAGCAGTTGGACGAGGGACGCAGCCGGCCGCGTAACGAGCGCGACGCCGCCGTGGGCCGCGGGTAAGACCACGATTGGCTACTTCGGGAATACCACGACGACAACCGAGCCTCTCGGAGTGGTGTCGTCGACGTCGGTCGACGCAATCGGACGTGCTGTGCAAGTGAACGAGCCCGCGGGAAGCACGAGCTACGTCTACGGGCCATTCTCGCAACTGACCACGGTCGTCGCACAGGGGTCGAAAACCAGTCGATGGAGCGACGCCGTTGGCAACACCACTTGGATTCAGACGCCTGATACGGGGGTCACGACGACCACCTACGACGGATTCGGACACGCGCTGACCCAGACTGAAGCGAACAATCCGGTCACGACCTTCACCACCGATGTCTTCGGCCGTCCGCTGAGCCGCACCGACAGCGACGGATATGCTGCGTGGACTTGGGATCCCTTGCCGTTCGGTATTGGTCGGTTGGGCTCGGTAGAGACAGCCAAGTCTTCGACGAGCGCAGTGTTGTCGCGCGAGGCTTATGCCTACAACGCGAACGAGCAGCTTCAAACGCAAACCCTGACGCTCGCCGGAGAGACGTTCACGACGTCGTTCGCCTACGTCAAAGGCAATGTCGCGCAGATTAACTATCCTCTATCAGGTGGAGCGCTGGCGCCATTCGAGGTCACGAATGACTACGATGGCTATGGGCACTTGGTCAGGGTCACAGACCGATCGACAAAGCTCCCCGTTTGGACGCTACAGGGCGCCGACAACGAGGGCCATACGACCGTCGAGATGCTCGGCAATGGAATCAGAACCGATCGGAGCTATCTGCTCGACAAGAACGCGATCAGCACGATCTAGTCCACTGGAACGACCGTGTGGCAGAATCTCCAGTACACCTGGGATGATCGGCTGAATCTTCACGATCGTACTGACTTTCG